>CAZVTL010000095.1:0-3887 GCA_964630075.1 uncultured Tangfeifania sp. | reverse complement strand
TGCGCATGGCAATGCTCCCCATTGCAACGTGGAGTTTCCTGCTACCCAGAATAGTGAGGATACCAATGTTTTTGCCCAAGATGATTCATTTGAAGATGACCATCTTAATCTAATTGGCCATCCATATTCTTTTGATATGCGCCCGATCTTCAATGCTATTTCAATACATTCGCATTCATCAGAAGAGCATTCAGTTTCCAGCTGGAAACCACCAAAATTCGCCTGAAAAGTTATTCCCATCTGAATCGATTGGGGAATGTTGCTGCTCCCCGGATGATTTCAAGGCAGGAGTAGACATATGATTGATTGATACATCCACCCTTTTTTAACAAGAATCCTTTTGCCCGTCAAGCAACTGCCTCTGTTGCTCTGTGCATAGTTGCATTTTAAATCGTTCAATATCTATGTTTGGATTAAAAAAAATGTATGATTGGGTCTTAAAGTGGTCAGAGACACCTTATGGATCTTTGGCACTTTTTATCCTTGCTTTTGTTGAATCTGTATTCTTCCCTATACCCCCTGATATATTGCTGATAGCACTGGCCTTGGGCAGTCAGAAAAAATCCTTCCTATTTGCCTTAAACTGCACAATTGGCTCTGTTTTAGGAGCTTTTGTGGGTTATGGTCTGGGATATTATACCTGGATTGGGGCAAATGGAGAATTTACCGGATTTGCCAACTTCTTTTTCAACAACATTCCCGGATTTACCGTCGAATTGTACGAAAGCATCCGACTATTGTACAACGAATGGGATTTTTGGGTAATCTTCACAGCTGGCTTCACCCCCATACCTTACAAAGTATTTACAGTTACAGCAGGTGTATTCGACATTAACCTGGCCATGTTTTCATTGGCATCAATTATCAGCCGCGGGGCAAGGTTCTTCTTGGTGGCCTTCCTTATCTGGAAATATGGTCCCAGCATCAAACAATTTATTGAAAGATATTTCAATACACTTGCAATGGGCTTCACCGGTATATTGATCGGAGGATTTGTAATTATTAAGTACCTGCTTTAAAATAAAACAAACATTTTGGATGAATTGACGAATAAAGGAAAAACAATGTCAAAATAAAATAAATAAAAAATAGAAATATTATGAGCAACAAATTTGAAACAACCTTGGAGAAGATAATATTCTCCAGCCGGTGGCTGCAGGCACCCCTCTATCTGGGTCTTATTTTGGGAGGATTGCTGTACACCTACAAATTCATTGTGGAACTGATTCATTTGACGACCAGCATCAATGAAATTTCAGAAACAATGCTAATGCTGGGAGTACTGACCCTGGTAGACATAACCATGGTAGCGAATCTTCTCATCATGGTCATCATTGGCGGCTATTCCACCTTTGTCAGTCGGCTGGATATTGACAAACATGCAGACAAACCGGAGTGGCTCCAAAAAATTGATGCAGGTTCTCTAAAAGTAAAATTGGCCGGTTCCCTGGTTGGGGTATCAGGGATCCATCTGCTTCAAACCTTTATAAATATCAAGAATCATGAATCTGAACATGTGATGTGGCAGGTCATTATTCACTTTATTTTCCTGGCTTCGGCACTAATGCTTGCCTTTACAGAAAAAATCCTGCACCAAAAACATTTGTGACCCAGCACATGTGAATTTTACAAAAGCTATATTGAATTGTGTAATTCCTGGAGGGGGGAGGAATTTAACTTTGGTATCTTAAACTGAAGTATAAAATACAAGCAAATGCAACGTATCATTTTAATTTTTCTCCTATTCCTAACTTTGGCAGGTGCATCAGGCTGCAGAAAAGAGATTGCAATCGTGGATGAGACCGGAGACCTGGTAGTCAATGCAAGAGACGGCATTGGCTCCTCGCTGATCGGCAGTAAGGTCTACTTGTATGAAAACATAGCAGACTTCAACAACGGCATCTATTTTCAAACCAGGATTACCGACAACAGTGGCCAGGTAAGATTTGACAACCTATATCCCGGTGTATATTATGTGGATTGCGACTTTGAAAATACCCTGGGTCTGACAATTACAATTTATGGAAGTGGATCCGTATCTGCCGGTTATGAGACTACGGTTACCATAAAGCCATAAAACTGCGTCAGGGGTGCTTAAAGTTACACCTTTCAAAAGTACAATCGCCAACATTTCATAGTTTAAATGGAGCCATCCAACTCCTTAACTTTAAATTCTGGAACAAATAAGCAAAAAAAAAAGCTCCCTTATCGGGAGCTCCTCTTTTATGGTGGTGATCAATTACTTGTGATCAACTGAATACATGTGAGCGATCAGGTCGACAACCTTGTTGGAGTAGCCCCACTCGTTGTCATACCAGGAAACAACTTTCACGAAATTGTCATTCAGACCGATACCAGCGCCTGCATCGAAGATGGAGGTACGTGGATCCGTTACGAAATCGGTAGAAACTACGTCGTCTTCTGTGTAACCAAGGATACCTTTCAGTTCACCTTCAGCGGCAGCCTTCATGGCAGCACAGATGGCCTTGTAAGGAGCTGGTTTCTCCAGACGGCAGGTAAGGTCAACAACTGATACGTCAGGGGTTGGAACACGGAAAGCCATACCGGTCAGTTTGCCGTTCATCTCAGGAATTACTTTACCTACAGCCTTGGCTGCACCGGTAGAAGATGGAATGATGTTCTGGGCTGCACCACGGCCGCCTCTCCAATCTTTGGCAGATGGGCTGTCAACAGTCTTCTGGGTAGCTGTGGTAGCGTGAACAGTCGTCATCAATCCTTCGATGATGCCGAAATTATCGTTCAATACCTTAACAATCGGTGCAAGGCAATTGGTGGTACAAGATGCATTGGAGACAAAATCCATCTCTGATGAATATTTGTTGTGGTTTACACCCATTACAAACATTGGGGTATCGTCCTTGGAAGGAGCCGACATGATTACCTTTTTGGCACCTGCATTGAGGTGAGCCTGGCATTTCTCCTTGTCAAGGAAAAGACCCGTTGATTCAACAACATACTCAGCACCAACTTCGTTCCATTTCAAATCTGCAGGATTTCTTTCTGCCGTAACACGGATCTTGTGGCCGTTTACCACCAGGGCGCCATCCTCAACAGAAACTGTACCTTTGAAACGACCGTGTGTTGAGTCGTATTTCAGCATGTAAGCCATGTAGTTAACGTCGATGAGGTCGTTGATTCCAACAATTTCCACATCGTTTTTTTCAACAGCAGCACGGAAAACCAGACGGCCAATTCGACCGAAACCGTTAATACCAACTTTAATCTTAGACATAATCTATTCGTTTTGAGAATTATAGAAGTATAAAACACCTTTTTAAAAAAAGCACAGCAAAGTTAATGATATAAATTCATTATCTTGAACAATAGGGAACCGCCAGGAGTTCTTTTTACAAATTGTTAACGTACAGCAGATAAAAGGGGATAAAATTACCGCCGGTTCCAGGAATTGGAATGTTTTGCTGGTTTGGGTTTGTAGGTACACCCACAACTTTTACATTGTACAAATAGTATTGCAACCATCAGCAACAGAGACAAGATGACGAGGGATTTTTTCAACGGGCTCATCGTCTCTTCTGCCAGACAGTTGAACTTTTTGCCGCTTTGGGTTTGTAGGTACACTCACTACTCTTGCACTGTGCAAATAGAATCACCAACACCAGGAGCAGAGAAAAAACAGCCAGGAATTTTTTCATGAGAATAGATTTTAACCAAAACAAAAGACTTATGGAACGCCCACAAATATATTCAAACTTTTTTTGAACACCAATCAATGGCTTATCTTCCTAAAAAAAATTGAAGTGAAAGAATAGAGAATTACGCAAGTCGTTAGTCTATAGGCTGATAGTCCAAATTGAGCCGATGACGAGAATTGAACTCGTGACCCCTTCCTTACCAAGGAAGTACTC
>CAZVTL010000094.1:0-13212 GCA_964630075.1 uncultured Tangfeifania sp. | reverse complement strand
ATTTGAGAAAACAAATCAACAGGACCTGGGCGGCAGAATTGGCAAATCTTAAACTGCCTGCAAACAGCGATGCGATACCCTATACCATGGGACCGCTGCCGGTCAAATCAGGTTATACCTATTATGTACGTGTAGGGGCTAACGTAAACGCTCTGAGCCGCAGGTACAACTATTCGCCAATCGTAAAGGTTGTTGTACCATAATCAACGCTGGCAGACATATATTGAATAATATTATCCCGCTGTATACCCAATACAGCGGGATAATTACTCTTTTTGACTCTTATTTTCTATTTTCGACCATTGCTTCGGTCGAACAGACATTATACAATAATGAGGATGGAACCATTCAAATAGTCAAACAAACAACCGAATGGGAAGAACTATTTATAAAACGATGAGAAATAAGGTTCTTTTTTTAGCAGCATTCCTGCTGATAGTAATTTTGGTTGATGCCCGGACTAAACATTCCGCGGAAACAAAATATCCAACTTACAAAGGACTTGTTATGTGCGGATACCAAGGTTGGCACAATACACCTTCTGATGGATCAGAACGTGGCTGGACGCACCTGGGTAAACGCGGGGTGTTTGCACCCGGTAGCTGCAACATTGACATGTGGCCGGATGTTTCGGACTATAAAAAAACCTATAAAACCGATTTTAAACTTGCCGATAGTACCTATGCCTATGTGTACAGTTCGGCTGATGAGTCAACAACCGACCTTCACTTTGGTTGGATGAAGAAATACGGAATAGACGGTGTATTTATGCAGCGGTTTGTAGGTGAGATAAAAAGAGAAAAAGGGAAATACCATTTTGACAAAGTATTGTCACAAGCAATGACTGCTGCAAAAAAATACGACAGGGCTATCTGCGTAATGTACGATCTGAGCGGAATGAGACCCGGAGATGAAGAGGTATTGCTGAAGGATATGGACGAATTGACAACAAAATATAAGCTGTTCTCACCTAAATCATGTCCAACTTACCTTCATCACAAGGGGAAACCACTTGTGACGGTTTGGGGTGTTGGTTTTAATGATAGAAGAGCATATGGTCTTAAAGAAGCTGAAATAATTATTAGTAAGCTAAAATCAAAGGGTTTCAGCGTAATGCTGGGTGTCCCAACTTACTGGAGGGAATTTGGAAATGATACCGGGAAAGATCCCAAGCTCCATGAACTGATCAGGCAATGTGACATCGTTATGCCATGGTTTGTTGGCAGATACAATGAAACTTCTTTTGAAAAATTTAAATCACTGGTTCCTAGAGATATTGAGTGGTGCAAAACCAATAAAGTTGATTATGCACCTTTGGTTTTCCCGGGATTCTCGTGGCGAAACATGAATGGTCAGCAAGCAACTCAGATACCCCGTAACAAAGGATCTTTCCTCTGGAAACAGATAGTTAATGCAGTCGAATCGGGTGCCGAAATGCTCTATGTTGCCATGTTCGACGAAATTGATGAAGGTACCGCAATTTATAAAGTAACCAATAATCCTCCTGTCGGGGCAAGCGCATTTGTTACCTATGAAGGTCTACCATCCGATTTTTACCTAAAACTTGTTGGTGAAGCCGGGAAATGGATTCATGGGGAAAAGGGTTATGGTGCTGATTTACCACTTAAGACCAAATAAAATAAATATTATAGCACACTTAAAATTTACAGCTGATAAAATGAACCCAAATCAAATCCTTATCACCGCAGGAATCTTTTCATCAGCCTTCTGCCTTCCTATCGTTGCTCAAGGAAAGTCAAAGATCAGCCAAAAGCCGAATGTTGTCATCATCCTCACGGATGACATGGGCTACGGTGATATCTACTGCTACAATAAAAACCAGGTAAAAACCCCCAACATCGACCGTTTGGCAATGGAGGGGGTTCGTTTCACAGATTTCTATGTCCCTACCCCCTACTGCGCACCTTCGAGGGCAACGCTATTGACAGGCCGCTTCCCGCTTCGGCACGGCATGGTGCAAAACCCTGCACCCGATGCCGGCATCAACAATCTTGGGATCAATGCCTCCGAAGTGACCTTGGGCGAACTGTTTCAACAAGCAGGTTACCATACCAAGGGAATCGGCAAATGGCACCTGGGCCACAAACCTGAATATTTTCCGGTCAAACATGGTTTCGACGAATATTACGGAATCCTCTATTCCAACGATATGCGGCCGGTACAATTGATCGAGGACACGGATACGGTGGAATATCCTGTCGATCAGCGGTTGCTGACGAAAAAGTATACTGCCAAAGCCCTGGACTTTATTGACCGTAACCGGAAGACTCCGTTTTTTCTTTACCTGGCCCATGCCATGCCGCACAAACCCCTCGCTGCTTCATCCGATTTTTATTCGAAAGGAGATCACCAGGAACTCTACAACAGCGTAATTCGCGAATTGGACTGGTCGACGGGAGAGGTAATTTCCAAACTGAAAAAATTGGGTATCCTCGAACATACCATCATCATCTTCATGTCAGACAATGGACCATGGTATGGAGGCAGTACCGGCGGAATGAAAGGAATGAAGGCGAATAATTGGGAAGGTGGGATCAGGGTTCCCTTCATCATCCGGTATCCGAAACAGTTCCCGCAAGGCAAAACGGTTTCAACACCCTGCTGGTCACCAGATATCCTTCCAACCATCGTAAAATTGACAGACATCGAAACGAATCCAGCCATAAAAATCGATGGGCAGGATATCACAGGCATCATCACGGGAGAATCCACCATCCATCCGCCCATTTTTACCATGAAAGACACGGTCATACGAACCATCCGCGATGGAAAATGGAAACTCTTCCTCACCAAACCCGATTTTTACAAAGAAACTGACCTGAAAAACTGGACAGACAAGAGGGCTCCGGATGGTACTACCATCTTAGCCCCTGTCGAACAGGCAACTCCGGCCGATTACCCCGGAATAAAACCCGGCAAAATGGAGGGAGAGCTACTCTTATTTGACCTTGAAAAGGATCCAACCGAAACGACCGACTTGTCACGGGAATATCCGTTGATCCAGAAGGAGTTGGTAAGGAAGTACCAGGAATTCCTCCAGTCCATTCAAAAACCAACATCAAAATACAATCAATGAGACTGCTAAAATTTAGCTTACTGATATTGCTGCTTCCATTGTTCCACACCCTACTGGCCGGCAACAAACACAGCAAAACTACCCTGTACCCCTCCTACAAAGGTCTGGTCATGGCAGGCTACCAGGGCTGGTTCCGCGCTCCAAGGGAGGGGCTTATTTATCCGGATGAAAACAAGATCCGCATCGACATGTGGCCTGACGTCACTGAATACGAAATAACTTACCCCACAGGCTTGAAGCTGGCCGATGGATCAACTGCCCGTTTCTTCAGTTCAGACGACAAAAGTACCATCGATCTTCATTTCAAGTGGATGAAAGAGTATGGGGTAGATGGGGTTTTCATGCAGCGGTTTTTCAATGCTGCTAAACCCAAGGCACGGCACAGTGGAGGTACCAATGTGCTTCGGAATGCCCTTCAGGCAGCCTCCAAACAGGAACGGGCCATTGGGGTGATGTACGACCTCTCAGGCTTGAAAGCCTCCGGGGAGGATTGTTCCGTTTTGATGGATGACTGGAAATACCTGGTAGATTCTTTGCATGTCACCAACCAGACCGGGAAACAAACCTATGTTTTTCACAACGGCAAACCCCTCGTCACCATCTGGGGAATCGGCTTCCCCGACAGGCCATACAACATTCGCAACATCGGACTTGCACGCTTAATCGATTTTCTGAAAAATGATCCGGAATACGGCGGTTGTTCGGTGATGCTGGGTGTTCCTACCTTCTGGCGTGACCTGAACGCCGACTGTTTACCCGATCCTTACCTGCATGAACTGATCAAGCAGGCAGACCTGGTGCTGCCCTGGATGGTACAGCGCTTTACACCACTCCTGCACAACGATATGGACCGCTACCGGGATTTGATTCTTGCTGATATCAAATGGTGCAAGGAGAATGGGATTGGCTATGTCCCATGTGTCTGTCCCGGATTCAGCTGGCACAACCTGAGCCGTTCTGAATTTCCTGACGATGTGAAACCAGTAGGTTCCATTCCCCGGCAGGGTGGCAGGTTCTACTGGCAGCAGATTTCGACCGCCATCAATGCCGGTGCCGAAATGCTCTACATCGCCATGTTCGACGAAGTGAACGAAGGAACCGCCATCTTCAAATGCAGCGACCATCCGCCGGTCAGCGAGGTGGCAAAGTTTGTCAACATGGATGGGAAACCTTCGGATACCTATCTTTGGCTGACAGGTTTGGGAGCAAAAATGTTGCGAAAAGAGATGCCGCTAAGTTTAGTAATGCCTGAACGGGTACTAACAAACAAATAAAAATCAACAAAGAAGTACCATGGGAGGCAAGAAATGGTCAGGCAATCGATTAAAATCAGTATTCTTTGTGCTTCTGTTATTGTTTGCGTCATACATATTGGCTGACGCACAAATAGCTGAAAAGAAGGAGGATACTGGTTCCTACTGGCCTTTTGCTGCATACAATTTCGGTAGCCTTGGCAAAAGCTCGCCTGAAGCACAAATTAACCTTCTGAAAAGTACTGGTTACAACGGAATCATTCTAAGTTGCGAAACAAATGAAGATTTTGAAAATTTGGATAAGTACAATGAAAAAGCGGTGAAAATAAAAGATTTTAAAATCGTGGCTGTTTTTGAAAGGTACAACTTCACAGATTCAACTTCCAGACAAGAGAGATGGAGACAGGTCGTTGACAAGATTGCCGGAAAAGGGACGCAGCTTTGGATCATATTTGGCAAAAAAACGGTTGGAATAACTGATGGTTTCATCGAGGCAAAACTACGTGAGATCGTGAGTTATGCGGCGCAGAAAGGAGTCCACGTCGTTCTTTACCCGCACAGCAAATGCTACATTGCTACAGCAGAAGAAGCCCTGCCATTCGTAGAAAAAATAGACCATCCCAATCTGAAGCTGGCTGTCCATCTTTGTCATGAAATTAGGGCAGGAAACGGATCACGCATGGCTGAGATCTTTGATCGGGTGAAAGAGAGAATCGGAGCTGTTACACTTGCAGGAACAGATTCCATTGCAGACTTCTCGAATCCAAGGAATATGGATAGCAGTACCATAAAACCGCTTGGACAGGGCAACTACCCTCTTGACCGATTCGTTTGGCCCATGATCGAATCAGGCTTCAAAGGCACGGTCGGATTCATCAATTTCAAAATTGAGGAAAAGCCTGAAAACTATCTTGGCGCCTCCCTCAAGGTTTGGAGAAATATATCTGAAATAGCGAAAAACAAGGCTGAATTATGAAGAATTCCATCTTATTCATGGTAGCAATGGCCGGTTCTTTGGTTGGCCAATCTGCCCCTGACACAAAGCCAGAAAGATCAAAATCAGACAAAAATGTTCTCTTTGTTGTGGTAGATGACCTGACTACTACCCTGGGCTGTTATGGCCATCCAACCGTCAAAACACCCAACATCGATCGTTTGGCCCAAATGGGTGTCCGCTTCAACCATGCCTATTGCAATTATGCTGTTTGCGGGCCAAGCAGATCCTCTTTTCTTACAGGCTTAAAACCAGAGACAACCACCATTCTCGATAACCGAAAAACCTTGCAATCGGTTCTTGGCGACAGGATTACCTTGCCCTATCTGTTTAAGCAAAATGGTTTTTACACGATGAGCCTGGGCAAAGTTTTTCACGGAGACAAGGAGCACAATGACCTGAAGGCCTGGGATGAAATTTACACTTTCGGACCAACCCCCATTGGTAAAACCGGCGAAAAACGCAACATGACCGGGGGCGCATTGAAATGGTGTGAATGGATGGCAGCAGAAGGAGACGACGAAGACCAGGCCGACGGACAAATGGCCCGCAAAGCCGTTGAATTTATTGCCGCAAAAAAAGAGAAGCCCTTCTTCCTTGCTGTTGGTTTTCACAAGCCACATGATCCATTTTTTGCCCCAAAAAAATATTTCGACATGTATCCGCTTGAAAAGTGTGATCCTCCGGTTTTGCCACAAGGATGGAAAGCTCCCTACAAGCATACTTTACCCGCTGAAACTGCTGTTTTCGACCGGTTTTCTGATCAGGACAAGCGGGAATTCCTCCGGTCCTATTATGCCTGTACCAGTTTTATGGATGCCCAGGTTGGCAAACTATTGCAGGCATTGGAAGAGACCAATCAATTGGGAAACACCTTGATCGTCCTTTTTGGTGATCATGGATATCATCTAGGAGAACACAATTGGTGGAACAAAGTGACAATTTTTGAAAAAGGGACAAGGGCCCCATTTATCATGGCCGGACAATCTGTTGGCAAAAAGGGAGTTGTATCGAATGCCATGTTCGAATACATTGATATTTATCCAACACTGGCAGAACTTTTCAAACTCAAAAATACCCCGGAATATCTTGAAGGCAAGAGCTTTGCCAAAGTGGTGAAGAATCCGTCAAAACCTTTTCGAAATTCAGTTCAAGCAGTGGTCTCCCGCGGCGATATGCTTGGCAGGATGGTTAAAAATGAGCAATGGAGATACATAGAATGGGACAAGGGAGAGAAAGGAATTGAACTGTACGATCAGATCAACGATCCGGTCGAATACCATAACCTTGCCAATCAACTTGAACATGCAGCAACAATTAAAAGAATGAAGGAGCTCATGTATTCGGGAAATCAACTCAGTAAAATGAACTAATTGAAGAAAATATGATTCAAAATATTATGGCAAAAAAATGCTTTACACTGGTCTGCTTGTTTTTCATATGTTCGGTTTGTTCAACACATACTGTGATGGGGCAAACCAACATGAACAAAAAAGAGGCAGGTCAAACGTTGAAATTGATGACCTATAACCTGAAATTTGCCAGCCCCACCTATGTGCCATCCTGGGAAATAAGGCGGGAAATGCAGGTAGCCCTGATTCGCCAGTATGCTCCCGATATCCTTGGCACCCAGGAAGGATTGAAGGAACAAATTGATTATCTGGCAGATCAACTTCCAGAGTACGTAGTGATAGGAGAAGGCAGAAAAGGGGGAGATGATGATGAACACATGGCCATCTTCTTTCGCCGCGACAAATTTCGTCTGCGGGAGATGCAAAGTTTTCAGCTTTCGGCGACACCCGAGATCATCGGCAGTGGCCCCGAGGTGAATCCACGCATGGTAACCTGGGCACGCCTGGCCTTGACAAACAGACCAAAAGAGGGCGAAAAAAGTGCCTATCCGCAGGATTACCGGGGACACTGGGACAACAATCGTGAGATCTATGTTTTTAATACACATTACTTTAATGGCCCGGATGCTGCCCTTTCCAAACTCAATGCTTCCAGGCTAATCCTGAAAAGGATCAATGCCCTCAACCGTTTCGGAGAGTGGGAAGCCGAACGTCCGCTGTTTCTGATGGGTGATTTCAATTGCCGTCCGGGCACCCCACCCTACCGTATACTGGTAGGCGACAAAAACTCAACCGATCCGGATTTGCTGAAGAATACCTTCGAAGACGTCAATAAAATTGACTGGATTCTTTACAAAGGGAATGTCAATGTACTCAAGTATGAAGAGGTGACATACAATGTCAATGGAGTTTATCCCTCAGACCATAAACCCATCTATGTTGAAGTTGAACTTCCAGGTAAGTGATTGTTGAAAAGAGGTACTAGCCAAAAAAAATTAAAATGAGGAAGTTTGAAAAATATGTTTTTGAATCGTTGGGAAGGCATTTCCTGACTTGCCTGATACTGGTATTCGTGTTGGCAGGATCTGCACTGGCCCAAAATACAGGATCAAAAAGTCCCTGGTTTTTTATACAGGTGACAGATCCCCAGTTTGGCATGTTTGACAACAATAAAAGTTTTGAAAAAGAAACTGCTTTGTATGAAAAGGCTGTGGCTAAAATAAATATCCTGCTTCCTGATTTTGTGGTAATTACGGGTGATTTTGTCAATGATCCGAATGCTGTCTCCCAGATTGCGGAATTCAAACGGATAACTGCGAAGATAAATCCGAAAATTCCGGTTTATTATACCCCAGGAAATCATGATCTTGGACAAAATCCCGATGCGGCAAGCCTGAAAAGGTACAAAACAAACTTTGGGGATGATAAATTCTCCTTCGAACACAAGGGCTCCCTCTTCATTGGATTTAACTCCAGCCTCATCAAAGCCAGAATGGGAAAACCTGAGCAGGATCAATACAATTGGCTTGAAAAAAGATTTAAAAAAAGCCAGAAGGCGCAGCACATTGTCTTGTTTTGCCACTACCCTTTTTTCAACAATGTAGTGGATGAACCCACAGCCTACTCAAACATTGACAAGGAATTCAGGGGAAAGTACCTGGACTTTTTTAAAGAAAACAAGGTGAATGCCTTGTTTACAGGCCATTATCACAACAACAAACTGTTGGAATATGGGCCCGTGCAATTGGTAACGACCAGCGCTTTGGGGAAACCCCTGGGAGAAGCTCCCTCTGGCCTGCGCGTAGTAAAGATCTATCCTGAAAGAATTGACCACCAATATTATGGGCTGGAAGAGCTTCCGGATGCTGTCACTTATTAAAAAAATATAACTATGAAGGCAAATTTATGCTTAGTGCTTACCCTATTCGTTGGCCTTAACCTGGTAAACGCTTCCGAATCAACCAGTATCCAGAAATTTGACGTCAAGCCTGGAAACTCAGCGGCCCTGAATCGGATGAATCTGCAAAAGGCCATTGATTGGGCATCTGCCAACGGCGCTGCCTTATGGGTGGAACCCTCCGAGACACCCTATGCCATCGACGGAGGTATCATCCTGAAAAAGAATGTTTCACTGGTCGGGGTGCATGGTCCAACCCCCCGAGGGACATCCCACCGAGAAAAAAAGCAACCAGTTGGCAGTGTTTTTGCCATCACGGATCGGGAAAATGCCTTTATTACTGTCGAATCCGGCACACAAATAAAAGGGATCCAATTTTGGTATCCGGAGCAGACCATCAAAGATCCGACCGCCATTGTCCCCTACCCGGCAACCATCCAGGTTTCTAAAACAAGCAGGGCCCAGGGAGTTTTTCTATCATGTCTCACCTTCTATGGGGAATATCTGGCATTCGATTTTAATGCCAGTCGTCAAAATCCATGCGAGTTGATGACCTTTGAGCATTGTTACGGTTACCCGCTGAGTGGTGAGTTTATCCGGATGGACTACTGCTACGACGTACCGCGAATTTTGCATTGTCACATAAATCCTGCCTCACAGCGCTTCATTGGAGGGCAAATCAGTCGTGCAGTCGTGGATGCTGTTATAGCGAAGAAAACATTCGCCTACACCATCAACCACACCGACAATGCACAAATCATTGACCTTTTTACATTTGGAACTTATGGCGGAATTCTGCTGGATGGCGAATCCTACGGACAATTGACCAACTTTAACTTTGATTGTGTTGCCGTTGGTATCCTAAAGCGTGGCAACAATACAAAGAACCGGAACTGGCAGATCGCACAAGGCTCCATCATAGCCAATACCGGTGAAAAGGTGGAGAATATTCATCCAATTATCATTGAAGGACAAGGGCATACTTCGCTTAGCAATGTGGAGGCATTCTCGGGTGGGAACGGCGCATTAACTACTGTGCCCGAAAACCAATCGTGGGATTTTATCCTGGTAAGGGGCGACAAAAAGCTGACTGTTTCAATAGTTGGCAGCAGGATGAGAAATTATCTTTCCGAAGAACCAATTACCATCGAAAACAAACTCGCTGTGATCCAGGCAGTAGCCTGTTTCGACAAGGAGGAAAAGCTATACAATCAAATTTTTGATGGCTCGGAAAAATAAGATTTCTGAGCTATGTTATCATTAAAACGGATAGACATTTGTAAAAAATATGCAACACCTGTCAAACACAAATTATTCTCCAGCCATTCAACTTGGACTGGTTGCGGCAAGCTGTTTATTGCTGATTAATAACCTGTTAGCTGCAGAGCAAAAGAAACCCAACCTGCTGTTTATCATGACCGACCAACAGCGGTTTGATGCATTGAGCCTGGCGGGAAACAAGGTATTAAAAACTCCCAACCTAGACCGGTTGGCCAGGCAAGGAGCCTGGTTCAAGAATGCCTATACCCAATGCGCGGTATGTGCTCCTGCCCGAGCCTCTATATTGACTGGTTGTACGGTCGAAAACCACCAGATTCTAACCAATGCATTGGCGACCTCCACAAAGGAAGCCGGACTAATGGCCATGCCAACTTTCGACGAATTGCTGAGCAACAATGGATATCATTGTGAATATTACGGGAAATGGCATACTCCTGAATTCCATGCCGAAGTATACAAAAATCCGGTATTAAAGACAATTAGTGGACGATCCGTATTTGCGCCGGGAGGAATTGACAGACTCTATTCTGACTATTTGGATCCGATCTTCCCCAAAGAGATGCTGAAACCTGGAGAATTGTACGACACTTATACAAAGCGGCCATATACCATGAATCCACTGGACAAACGTTATGGCATGACCGATGCGCAGGTTCAGCAGTCAAATATTGTATATTCCCAACCCGATCTGCATGGAGTATTGACGACCCCGGCGATCCATTCATTCACCGCTGTTCAGGCAAGACAAACTTTAGAGGCCATTGAGCGGAACAAAAACAACACCTTCAGTATCACCTGTTCGTTCCATTTTCCCCATGCACCAATGCTTCCGGTAAGACCCTATGCCGACATGTATTCAGCCAAGGAGATGTCTGTACCAACAAGTATTGCAGATCCTATGCAAAATTCGCCCTACCGGACACAAAATGGCCGGCTCAATAATCCGGAATATGCCGATCCGGAGAAAATTAAATACATGATCGCGGATTACTACGCATTGGTAACCGAAATTGATGACTGGGTTGGAAAGATTCTGGATAAACTTGCAGAACTTGGACTGGAAGACAATACCATGGTTATTTTCACCAGCGATCATGGTGAAATGCTGGGAGCACATGGGATGCGCGAGAAAAATATATTCTATGAAGAATCGGCACATATTCCACTGATGATCAGGTTCCCCGGAAAAATAAAGCCTGCAACAACTGTGGAGGGTTATCTGTCAAACATGAATTTGTTTGCAACCATCTTCGATTATTTACAATTGCCCGAATATCCTTCTGATAGCAGAAGTCTGCGCGGAATGATTGAAGCCACCGACCAAACCATGGGCAAATATGTAGTTACAGAGTGGTTGTACAATGAAGACAAGCAACCGGCCTTTATGATTTTGAAGGACAACTGGAAGCTGTTTATCCCCTATTCTGCCGAATCAAATGTGATCAATGCGCTTTATGATTTGAAGGAAGATCCACACGAAATGCACAATCTAATCGGAAATAATCCCGAACGAAAAAAATACGAGGCCAAAGCCACGGAATTGCGCGAAGATTTACTTACCTGGTTGAAGGAGCATAAATCCAGTCATTACGAAGGCGTTAAAGCACGCGATCTGATGAAGGCTGATTTAAATACCGGAAGCAACCAAATTCCCTTTAAACAGTTTCGAATATTTCCCAATCCTACGACCGGACAAGTTACACTGGATAGCTATACATCACAAATCCATGGAATAGCTATCTACAATCTGAATGGTCAAAAAATTTACTCCAACAATCAATCATTTACCGGAATGCAAACCATCGATTTGCCATCAAAGTCGGGCCTATGCCTGGTTAAATTGACAGGTGAATACCCATTTTTGGCACAAAAAATAATGGTACAATAAAGAAGTGCCAGCTAAAATAACCACTATCTTTTATGAAATTGCAGAAAATTATAGGATATGAATCCATGAAAATCAAGACTTGTTTGCTAATCATGTTCGTATGCTTCGCCAAAGCATTAGATGCAGCAACTCCTGTGGCATCTCTGGTGTTGTCGGACCCTGCCGTATCCAACAAACTGACTCATTTCACAGTAACAGATCCAACCAACGAGCCCTATACCATTCAGACCACGAAAGATGGGGTCCAATGCCGCCAAATACCGGATAAAAAATATGGTTATTTCAATGCAGATGATGCAACCATCCCATCAACATCGAACAATCTGCTCTTTTTCATCACTTTTTTTGACGAGGGAACCAGCAGTATCAGTTTGCAATACAATGCCAACGACGGGAACAATTACAAGCCGGCCTCCTTTCCCAGGACAGGAACCAACACCTGGATTACAGTAACCATTGCCATTGCCAACGCCTCCTTCAGGAATGCCCAAAACAACAAATGCGATTTTCGCATCAGCGGTACCGGGAATATCTATCTGAAAGAAATTGCGATTGCTTTGGGAACATTGAGTCCGGAAGGTGAGCCGATACCCAGTGTTGCAGCAAGTGCCTATTCAGAGTTTACTGGAAAATCAGTAGCCGGATACCAGGTTTGGTTTGCGGCTGGAAATGCTAACTCAGGCTGGGTTCATTGGAGTGGAAATACACCTCCGGCAGCCAACAAGACACATGTGGAGGTTTATCCGGATGTTTCAGAATACCCCGAAACAGAATTGGTTCAAACCGCTTTGGCCAATTTGGGGAACGGTAGTGCCTCCAAACTTTTTACTTCCTCAAACAAATCGGTGATCGACAAACATTTCCAATGGATGAAAGAGTATGGGATTGATGGTGCGGCTATTCAGCGATTCATCGGGAATATTGGTGGTGCCATTACCAGTTCGCCTGGCGCTGCACCGCTCAAAATTAAGCAGGCAGCAGAGGCGACCGGCCGGATCTTTTACATCTGTTACGACATCTCTTCCACGGGAATGGAAGCTACCTGGGATGAGGTCATCAAGTTCGACTGGGTCTACAATGTAGAACAAAACAATCAACTGACCTCATCTCCGGCCTATGCTAAAGTCGGCAACAAACCAGTCGTGCAAGTCTGGGGTCCGGGGTTTACCGACAAGCATCCCGGCACAGCTGCCGAAACAATCGCATTGATCAGGTTCCTGAAATCCCGGGGGTGTTACGTAATTGGGGGCACTCCATCACGTTGGCGAACAAATGACCGGGATGCAAAAGGCCCGTCTCAGCCACTTCCGGCCGATCAGGAAAGCTTTGAAAAAGTATACGTAGAGTACGATATGATTTCGCCCTGGATGCCCGGACGTTTCAAAACCAATGCCGAGGCCGATGATTTTTTGACCATTTTGTCGGCCGACAAGGCCTATTGCGATGCACG
>CAZVTL010000093.1:0-13241 GCA_964630075.1 uncultured Tangfeifania sp. | reverse complement strand
TTTTCAGGGTAACAAACTCACCTACAACCTCTGTAATTTCAGCGGTGTCGAGTATTCGCTGTACGGTAGCCTGGTCGATCATGAGAGCAAATGTAGTGAAAATGGGGGGATTGGGAATGTGAAAATTGGAAAATGTGGAAATTGGAAAATGAAGGAAAGACAAGGAAACAATGAAAGGGAGATAGGAAGAGGCAGAGGAGGGGGTGAGCGGGAAATGGGGTGAAGGGGCGAGTGCGAATCCTGAGATCCTGAGCGGAGCCGAAGGATCAACTGTATTTGGCGGAAAGACCCGGTCCCTGAGCGCAGCCGAAGGGGGTATGGGGAAACCAAGAAGGACGGAAGGGACGGAAAAATGACTGAAATGACGGAGGGAGGGAAAGGAAAGGGAAGGGAGGGAGGGGGGGGGAGGGAGGGGGAGACGGAAAGGGGGGGCGAGGGGGTGAGTGGAACTTCTGGGATTCTGATGATGCTGAAGGGGGAATGGGAAACAAAGAGGACTGAATGAGGAATTCCGGTTGTTTTCGACCACTATTTGGTTTCCGCTGTGATCCTACCGCGAAGCGGTTACAGTATTGTAGCCCGGGGTTAAGCGACGAAGGAGCGTTACCCCGGGAAAAGGGAATGCCGGGAGATCACCGTCCGCGTTCAAATTTCCATCAAAGATGACATTCCGGGATCGGACGGAAGGAGCGATTTGAGGAAAATGAGATGATGAGAAAAAGTAACAAAAAAGGTATTCAGTGGTTTGTTATCACTCGCCTGTATGACCGCTTACATGCGGTCGTCTTTTTTTATTATTCTTTCAAATTTTGATGGATCTTGTCTGCTATCCCAAATAGTCAATATCTCAATCGTCGTTTCGGTTTCGCATAGGTAAAAAAATAGTCCTTTATAATCTTTATCCTAACATTCTTTACGTCAGTCTTTTTGCCAATTTTCCGATGCTTGCTAATAAGGTCGGCAGTTGATTCAAATATTTGATTAAGTCTTTTGCTGTAAATATTTGATTTATTCCGATCAATCCAATATTCAAGTATTTGAAATCTGTCTAAATGCGCTAATCTTGACCAAATTATTTGTTTAGCCATTCGTTAATTTCTTTATTGACCTGATCATTCGTCAAGTAATCCCCATTCTCAATTTGGCTAATTGCCTTATCAATTGCAGTCTTATGATTATCCGACAATTTATAAACATCAGAATCCAGGAGGCTGTCATCAAGAAGTTTATTGATATCCATTAGTAATTCATTATCAGTTAATTGATTTATTTTCCCAATTACTTGATTCTTCATTTCAATTGTAGTCATAATCATCCTTTTTTACTAAAATACAAATATAATGGGAATTTTTTCACTCCTTAAAGATACAAAACATTGGCTAAAATTGTGTTTGCCTCACCCAATTTTGAATTGTGCAACTGTGAACCTAAACACCTAACTCAGATTCCGGTTTTTCATAGCCCTGAGCCTGTCAAAGGGTAGATGAATAATACACTAAACAGTCGGTCCCTGAGCTTGTCGAAGGGCATTAACGTCTGCTTTAGCCGACGTATAGAAAGATGAATGAAATAGGGTGCAACATGTCGAAGAGCGGAAGTTTCAGTGTGAAGGGATGATTGCCCAGATCGTCCAAACCTTCCTACGTGTCCAAACAGAAAAACAAGCCCAATTATTCCTTTTTTACATCAATTTGCTGTAAATTTATGTATGGCCAACATCGACAATCCACCTGAGGAGCTTCTTTACAAAATCGCCATTTCCCTCGTTCCCGGCATCGGCAGCATTACGGCAAAATCGCTGATTGCCTACTGCGGCAGTGCAGGTCGGGTCTTTAGGGAGAAGGAGAAAATACTCCGGGCAATTCCTGGTGTTGGTACCGTGCTGGCCAGAAACATCCTCCAGTCAGCCGTGCTGGTAAGGGCCGAAAAAGAGGTGGACTTCATCAAAAGGAACAACGTCACCGCCCATTTCTACCTCGACGAAAGTTATCCCCAACGATTGAAATCCTGTGTGGATGCTCCTATCCTGCTCTTTTCAAAGGGTAACCCCAACCTGAATTGTGCCAAGGTGATCAGCATCGTGGGTACCCGGAATGCCACGGAGTATGGCAGGGAGCTGGTCGACAAATTCATCCTCTCCGTAGCAGAGCGCGGCTATGATATCCAGATCGTCAGCGGATTGGCTTACGGTATAGACATCCAGGCGCACCGGGCCGCACTGCACAACAACTTGGGTACCATTTGCGTGCTAGCCCATGGGTTGGAAACCATCTACCCCTCACTTCATACAGCCATTGCGCTCGAAATGTGTGAGAAAAACGGTGGAATGGTGAGTGATTTTCTGAGCTATTCCGTTATAGACCGCAAGAATTTCCTTCGCCGGAACCGCATCATCGCCGGATTGGCCGATGCGGTAATTGTCGTCGAATCGGCCCGGAAGGGTGGAGCACTGCTCACCGCTGAGCTGGCCATCTCCTACAACCGCGATCTCTTTGCCTTTCCCGGCAGGGTAGGAGAGACCTACACAGAGGGGACACACTTTCTGATAAAATCGAACCGCGCTGGGCTAATCGAGAACATCGGCGACCTCGAGTACTGTATGAACTGGCAACCCGGTCCGGCAAATGCGGATGCCTGTCAGCCCAGGCTCTTTGCCGACCTGTTGCCCGACGAACAGAAGGTGGTGGACCTGCTCCAGGAGCAGGGGGAGACAGCCATCGACAGCATATGTTTGGTGACAGGTTTGCCCATGAACAGGGTCTCGCCGGTACTGCTGGCCCTCGAATTTTCGGGTGTCGTGAAATGCCTCCCCGGAAAGGTGTTCAGATTGATTTAAAAGTCGTTACTTTGCAAGCCAAAGGCTAACAGCTAATTGCTAACAGCCAATAGCTTTTAAAAAGACAAAATGAGTATAACTTTTGATAAATTCGGGATCGGCAAGTCCATCCTGAAGTCACTCGACGAGATAGGATTTGTGGAACCCACACCCATCCAGGAACTGGCCATACCGGTCATTAAATCGGGTCAGGACATACTGGGTATTGCCCAGACCGGCACCGGCAAGACAGCCGCCTACCTGATACCCATCCTGATGAAACTGGTGAAAGCCGAAGGGGAGGATCCCCGGGCGCTCATATTGGTACCCACACGCGAGTTGGCGATCCAGGTCGGGGAAGACATTGAAGAGCTGACAAAATACACCAACATCCGTTCGGCTGCCGTCTTTGGCGGCATCGGCTGGACCAAACATGCCGAACTGGTGGCCCCCGGCGTTGACATCGTCGTTGCCACACCCGGCCGTCTCTGGGACCTCTACACCATCGGGGCACTCAGGCTGAAAAAAATCAAAACACTGGTGATCGATGAGGCAGACCGCATGCTCGACATGGGCTTCATGCCCCAGTTGAACCAATTGTTTGAAGTTATTCCGCCAAGACGGCAAAACCTGCTCTTCTCAGCTACCTTCTCGGATAAGGTTGAATTGATCAGCAATGAATTTCTTACCTTCCCCGCCAGGGTAGAGGTAGCCCCATCCGCCACTACTGTAGACAAGGTGGAGCAATATTTCTACCGTCTTCCCAACTTTCGGAGCAAACTCAACCTGATCAACTATTTGCTCACCGACACCGAAAAATACAAGCGGGTGATCCTCTTTTGCGCCACAAAAGAGAACGCGGAGCTGGTATTCAAGGTGCTCGACCGCAAAACATTGGGAGAGGTAAGGGTACTGCACTCCAACAAGGCACAAAATACCAGGATCAATGCCATCCAGTCCTTCAAGGAGGGAAACGTCAGGGTACTGATCTCTACAGATGTTTCGGCCAGGGGGATTGATGTCTCGCTGATCAGCCATGTCATCAATTTTGACCTTCCCACCAATTACGAAGATTATGTCCACCGGATTGGCCGTACTGCCCGGGCCAACCACGACGGTATTGCCATCTCCTTTCTGAAACCCGACGAGGAGTTTCACCTTGTCAACATTGAAAAATTAATCAGGATGGAGCTGACAGAGCTTCCGGTACCTGAGCAGGTGGAGCTGGTCGAATCAAGCCGGAGTGAGATGCAGGAGATTGCCCGGGAGATGGACCGCCAGAAAAAGCTGGATGATACCGGCTTCAAGGGAGCCTTCCACGAAAAGAAACCACGACGAAAGAAAGCACCTGTATCCTACAACACCAAAGCCAAGGAACTAAGGCCTTACCGGAACACCAGGAAAGGATAATTAATTACGAATTTCAAATTACGAATTACGACGGACTCCCGTAATTCGTAATTTGAAATTCGTAATTTCTTCAGGGTGCCAGTCTCGAAACGACCCATCCTATCTCATCTTTCACAAAGAGCACCCGGTCGTGCAGCCTGTTCGGCCGACCCTGCCAGAATTCGATCCTTTCGGGTTGTACGAAGTAGCCGCCCCATCCTGAAGGACGTTCTAGTTTTTCCCCTTTGGAGGCAGAATCTTTCTCGTGCCATATTTTTTCCAGTGCTTCCCTGCTCTCCACCTGTTCGCTCTGTGGTGAAACGATCGCACTGATTTGGCTGTCGTGGGGCCTTTCACCAAAATACTGATCCGAAATTTCATGCGGTGAAAAGGAGGCAACTCCTTCAATCCTCACCTCCCGCTCCAGCTCAGGCCAGAAGAACAGCAGGGCAACATGGCTGTTTGCCCCGATCTCCCTCCCTTTGCGGCTGTGGTAATTGGTAAAAAAGTGAAATCCCTCCCTGGTAAACAATTTCAACAAAACGATCCTTGAGGAAGGTCTGTGTTCTTCGGAAACGGTACTGAGCATCATGGCTGTCGGTTCATTTACTTTGCCTTCGATGGCCTCACCCAACCATTTCTCGAAAAGCGGAAAAGGATCGTGCAGCGACTTTTCGCTGAGCGTCTCCCTGGAGTAATTTTTGCGGATATCTTTTAAGTTCATAAAGAGAGTGACTAAAGTGAACTAAAGTGAACTAGAGTGCCTAAAGTACTTTGGCCCAAATCAGGACTCGTTCGGAGTCGAAAACTTTAGTCACTTTAGTTCACTTTAGTCACTCTAGGCACTCATTTCTACGCTAACACCCTCCCCAGGTTACAATAGTTGCCTACTGGCACTAATCTTTTTGAAAGGGGTCAAAATATTTATAATTTTGCTGATACATTCAACAACCCTGAAACACTATGTTAACCCAGGAACGCCCTCAAAACCCAGCTGATCCACGTAAAAATGCCATGGTCATCATCCTGGCCATCATGCTGGTCCTCGTCATTGCACTGTTTTTCTGGCAACGCAGCGAACACGCTGAAGCCACGGCACTGCTAAATCAGGAAAAGGCCACCATCGAGAACGAATTGAATACCATGGTGCTGGGGTATGACTCCCTGAAGCGCAACAATGCCAACCTGAACATCCAGTTCGAAGGAGCTCAGAACAAGGTCAAAGATCTGTTGGCAGAGATTGAACAGGAGAGGAGTACCAGCTTCAGGCAGATCAACAAATACAGGGATGAGATGACCACGTTGCGGAAGATCATGCGTGACTATGTAGTGCAGATCGACAGCCTGAACCAGAAGAACCAACGGTTGATGGCTGAAAACAGTACAGTCAAACAGGAAGTTACAGAGGTGAAAACCATAAACCTGGCACTCGAAGAGGAGAAGAAGAAACTGGAACAAACCGTAACCCTGGCAGCGACCCTGGAGGCTGTTAACCTGAAGGCTACAGGTACCACCAAGAAAGGAAAAGAACAGACCCGTGCCTCTAAAATCGAACTCATCAAGATTGATTTTGTATTGGCTAAAAATCTTACCGCCAAAAGAGGAGCCAAAAATATTTACCTCCGCATACAGCGTCCGGATCAGCTGCTGCTCACAAAATCAGACAAGGACCTCTTCAAGTTTGAAGGATTAAAAATCCCCTATTCTGCCATGCGGGAGGTCGAATACGAAGGGATGGATCTGCCTGTCAGCATCTATTGGGACAATACCGGAGAGTCTCCGCTTATACCCGGACAATACACCATCGACATCTTTGCCGATGGAAGCAACGTCGGAACTACCAGTCTGGAGGTAAAATAATCCGGAAAATGTCTATTTATCAGCTCAGCGAACTAAGGTCCTATCTGGAAAACACCTGCATCGGCCATCTGTTAGACGTGGCTACCGGAGAGGGGGATTTCCTCCGTTTCGTGCTGGACACCGTAGCTACATTTGACTCGGCAACAGGGTTGGAACCCAACAAGGAGAGTCTTTCCATTGCGAAAAACAGACTCTTTCCCTACAAGGTGGATCTGGTGCTGGGGAGCGTTCGTAAGCTTCCGTTTGAAGAGAACTACTTCGATTTTGTAACGGTATCGAATGGTTTGCACCACTTCGAACAACCGGTAAAATCCATCCAGTCGATGATGCGGGTACTCGTCTCCGGGGGCCGGTTGCTCATCAACGAAACCATCAGCGATGTGCTCAATCCGGCCCAGCAAACCCACCTCGATTATCATTCCCTCAAGGCCGATATTGATACTGCCAAAGGGATCTACCACCGGCAACTCTACAGCAGGGAGGAACTTTTAGCACTTCTCCAGGAGGCTCATGTAGAAGTCGAAAGGCTCTTTGTCAGTGACAATGAACCAGATATACTCAATTCAAAGGAAAAAGTATGGCAATTCTCCCACAAGATTGACGAGATGGTGGAGATGGCCGGAGCATTGCCACAGAAAAACAGCTTCGAATCGCGTGGCTGGGAACTCAAGGAGAAAATCCGCGCAAACGGATTTCAGAAGCCTCCCCAGTTGACACTGATCGCCTACAAACCCTGATTTTCCAAAGTTAATAATGGTTCTAAATTGCTCACGGCCCTCGCTTTGTGCAGGATTAATTTCTTAATTTTGGCTGTTTTCCCGCTCACCTGGGGATAAAGCTATACCAACATCTCCCGGTTAATACTGTCGTTAACGTATGAAACGAGCATGGGCAAAGCCAACAAAAGGTGATGTAAATGCACTTGCGAGTTCCATCAGTACGATTTGATATTCAATAATTTACTAATGTTATTTACTGATGAAAAGACCTAAGAAATTAATAGGATTGATATTTTTTGTTGGCCTCCTGATTGGCATATTCCTGATCTATGGAGGGGAAAAGGCGATCAATTACACTAGTACGGATGACTATTGCGTCTCCTGCCACATCCATCCACAAGCCGACGATGCCTGGAAGAAATCAACCCACTATTACAACAAAAGCGGGATAAAGATCCATTGTGTGGAGTGCCACCTTCCCCCGAAAGGGAGTTTCAATTACCTGGCGGTGAAGACCAAAACCGGGTTAAAAGACCTTTATGGATTCTATTTCAAAGACAGTGCCTCTTTCAACTGGCAGGCAAAAGGAGAGCTGGAACATGCCGTAAAGATTGTCTTCAACGAATCCTGCATCAAATGCCACCAGACGCTTTTCTCCAAGGGACTCTCTGCCGAAGGGGGTACCGCCCACCTCTATTACGAGAAGAATGCAGAGAAGCTGAAATTGAACTGCATCAATTGTCACCTCAATGTCGGGCACTACAACCCAAATTACAAGCACCAGAAAATGCAGGGAATACCTGTCGCCAATTCGACGAAAGAACTTTATACAACCCCTGCGACAGTCACCTCTTTCACGAAATTTACCGAACAGATCCCCAATACAGCCATCTCATTTAACATGATTCCTGTCAAGGGGGGAACCTTCAAGATGGGAAGCAGCGACAACGAACCATTCCGTAAAAATGACGAAGGCCCGGTCAGATCGGTCACTGTATCCAAATTCTTCATGGGCGAAGTGGAGGTCACCTGGGATGAATACTGGGCATTTTATGCCTCCACCATGTCGGAAGGACGCCTGGATCCGACCATCGTGATGGAGAAAAATGCGGGTAACCCGGATGCCATCAGCGGTCCGACACCTCCGTTCGGAATTCCCGATCAGGGATGGGGAAGCGGAGCCCGACCAGCAATCACCATGTCACATTATGGCGCGCAAACCTATTGCCAGTGGCTCACAAAAGTCACCGGAAAGAAATACCGCCTGCCAACGGAAGCCGAATGGGAATTTGCCTGCCGTGGCGGAAGCGAGACCCCTTATTTCTTCAAGGGAGATCCTAAAAGATTTGTCAACAAAGGCCTGCGCAACAAGATTATGGGGGTCGATACAACCGAAATCAACAGCTATGTGGTCTATGAAATCAACTCCATGGGCAAGACACAGGAGCCAGCATTCGTGAAAGCCAATCCGTTCGGATTGAAAAATATGGCAGGCAATGTGGCAGAGTACTGCTCCGATTGGTACAGTCCCGAGGCCTACAAAGCCACCGGAACCACAGTTTCGGATCCGAAAGGTCCCGAATCCGGCGAAGAGCACGTCGTCAGGGGGGGAAGCTACAACTCCGAAGCCGGCGAAGTTCGCTCCGCCGCCAGGGAGTTCACCCAAACCGTGAACTGGTTGAAGACCGATCCCCAACAGCCAAAGAGCATCTGGTGGTACTCCGATATCAAGGGAATTGGCTTCAGGGTGGTTTGTGAAGCGGATAGCCTCCAATGATGGTTTGAAGGGTTTAAAAAGTTTAAAAATTGTTTGAAGGGTTAAAAAAATATTTATTATAAAAACATTTCAAACATTTCAAACATTTCAAACCCTTCAAACATTTCAAACTTCATAAACTAAATTGTATATTTGGTACAGATTTCAACTTCAGCAAATTAACATACCAACATTATGAGTAAAAATTCAGTAAACAGAAGAGATTTTTTCAAGAGTGCCGCAGTGGTCGGCGCAGCCGGAACTTTGGGTGCCGGTTCAATTTTAACATCCTGCGGAGGCGGTGAAAAAGGGCCCGTCCTGGTACCACTGGCCAACCTGGCCAATGCCTACATCCCTGAACTGACAGATTATGCCAACGACGGAAAACCACTTCGTGCCGGGATTATCGGTTGCGGAGGAAGAGGCACCGGAGCGGCAGCCAATTTTCTGAGTGCCGGACCAAACCTGCAAATTGTGGCCCTGGGAGATCTTTTCATGGACCGCATCGACGGATGCCGCAAGATGCTCAAAAATAAATTTCAGGTAGAAGTTCCAGACGGCAAATGCTTTACAGGTTTCGACAACTACAAGCAGGTGATTGCCGCCGATGTGGATCTGGTGATTATTGCCACTCCGCCGGTTTTCCGCCCTGTTCATTTCGAAGCAGCGGTAGAGGCAGGCAAACATGTCTTCATGGAAAAACCAATCTGTGTGGATGGACCGGGTGCACGCACCATCATGACTGCCGCCAAGAAAGCAGAATCTCAAGGCTTGGTTGTTGTTACAGGTACACAGCGTCACCACCAGCGTAAATATGTGGAGTCTTTCAAGCAGATCCAAAAAGGGATGATCGGCGAGATCGTCTCCGGAACAGTCTATTGGAACCAGTCCATGCTTTGGTACAGGAACCGCGAAAATGGCTGGAGCGACATGGAACTGATGGTCCGTGACTGGGTCAACTGGAAATGGCTCTCCGGCGACCATATCGTCGAACAACATGTCCACAACATCGATGTTTTCAACTGGTTTACCGGCAAGAAACCGGTGAAATGCGTTGGCTTTGGCGCCCGTCAAAGAAGATTGACTGGCGACCAATTCGACATGTTTAGCATCGATTTCGAATACGAAGGTGGTGTTAGACTGCACAGCATGTGCCGCCAGATCGACGGTTGCAAAAACAATGTATCGGAGTTTATCCAGGGCACCAAAGGATCCTGGACCAGTGCAGGAGCCGGAAACAACCAGGAAATCAAAGACCTGGCCGGTAACGTAATCTGGAAAACCGACGTAGAGAAAGAGAAGGCCGAACACAAACAAACCGATCCTTACACCCTCGAGCATGTCGATTTCATCAACCACATCCGTGCCAACCAACCGCTGAACCAGGCCGTCGAAACAGCAATCTCTTGTCTTACCGCTGTGATGGGTCGCGAATCAGCCTATACCGGCAACGAAGTTACCTACGACGAGGTCTTCAACTCTGCCGTTAGCCTGATGCCCGAAAAACTCGAACTGGGAGCCTACGATCTGAAAGCCTATACTGTTCCCGTTCCCGGGAAACCGAAAGAAGAGAAAAAGGCATAATCATTTTTGATTTAATATTCTGAGATCCCCCTTGAGTTGTGCTTAAGGGGGATTTTTTTAATGTGAAAATTTGAAAATTTGAAAATGGGGAAATGGGATTTCGCGTAAGCTGTCTATTCGATTATTGAACCTAAGAAAAATCTCACATATTGATTAAATGCAAAGAATTTCCACATTTCCCAATTTTCACATTAGCGAATCTCGAAGTGAACCGGATCATGGTAACTCCGGTAATTCCCTCCCCACAACAAACCGTATTTCTCTGAGATCCTCACAACCCCTGTGTTGCGCCAGTCCCTGGTAGAGTTGAACTTCTTCAGCCAGATGCGGCTCAACCAGTTCTTTTGGTACAGATTGATGTCGATGGCCCTTCCCATCACATGGCGACTCTTCTCGACAGAGGCATTTTTGGCATTTTCACGCATCAGCTCCTTCTGCCGTTCTTTGGATCTAAGCCCGCTGATTATCTTTACGTTCCAGTTGGTCTTCGACTCAATGTCGTTGATGAAATTCTTGAAAGTCCGGTAACTTGCAACATCCACCGCCTTGATCTCCGCCAGCCTTCTCCAGTTGGTAATTTTTACCTCTACCCATATCCCCACTCCAACGACAACCCACATAAAAAAGAGTGCCATCACCGCCAGGACTACAATTTTCAACCTTTTTTTTGACATATATGCTGCTTCTCAGGGTTGAGGAATTACCACAATCCTGTTAATTTGTTTTACCGGGATTTTAAAATGGATAAAAATATAAAACCATTCTACCCAAGAACAGGTTTTACTCCAGTCTTTGCCACTTTTTATCAACATTTTTTCTCCAATAACTTTAGTCACTTTAGTCAATTTAGTTCACTTTAGTCACTTTTTTCTTAACTTTATCCTCAGTAAAAAACCAAATTAGATACACATGAATCGAAAATTACGTATGGGCATGGTTGGTGGCGGCAGCGATGCTTTTATCGGTGCCATCCACCGTCTGGCCGCTCTGATGGACAACCAGATCGAACTAGTTTGCGGATGTTTCAGCATTGATCCGGCAATCTCCTACAGTTCCGGACGCTCCTACTATCTCCCGGAAAGCAGAATCTATGCTACCTACCAGGAGATGTTTGAAAAGGAGATCACCCTTCCCGAAGGGGAGCGGATGGATTTCGTCACCATTGTGACCCCAAATTTTGCCCATTTCGATCCGGCCATGATGGCCCTCGAAAATGGATTTCATGTCGTGGTCGACAAACCCATTACCTTTACCCTCGATGAGGCACTGCAGCTAAAGGCAAAAATTGAGGAGACTGGACTCATCCTGGCTTTGACCCACACCTACTCAGGCTATCCAGCCGTCAAGGAGGCACGCGAGCGCGTCCGCAGGGGTGATTTCGGGAAGATCCGGAAAGTATACGTGGAGTATCCGCAGGGCTGGCTCTCTACCAAGCTGGAGGATTCAGGCAATGCACAGGCCTCCTGGCGCACCGATCCAAAAAGATCGGGCAAAGCCGGTGCAATGGGCGACATCGGTACCCACGCCCACCACCTGGCAGAATATGTCACCGGACTGAAAACCACAGAGGTGTGTGCAGAGTTGAATGTTTTCGTACCCGGAAGGCTCCTCGATGACGATGGTGCCGCCCTGCTGCGTTTCGAAAATGGAGCCAAAGGAGTATTAATGGCCACCCAAATTGCTGCCGGCGAAGAGAATGCCATCAAGCTGCGGGTTTACGGCGACAAAGGCGGGCTGGAATGGTTCCAGCACGAACCCAATACCTTGCTGGTCAAATGGAGCGACAGGCCTGCCGAGATTGTCCGTGTCGGAAATGGTTACATGAGCGACATCGCCAAACACAATACCCGCACACCGGGCGGCCACCCCGAAGGTTACCTCGAAGCATTTGCCAACATCTACCGCAACTTCTCCCTCACCGTCAGGGCCAAAATGAACAAGCAGACCCCCAAAGCCGAATGGCTCGATTTCCCCGGTGTCGAAGATGGCATCCGCGGCATGCAGTTCATCGATACCGTGGTGAAGGCGGGGTACGATGATACCACAAAGTGGGTGAAGTTTTAAAAAGTGACTAAAGTGAGCTAAAGTGCCTAAAGTACTTACGCTATGATCCTAATTTGTTCGGAGTCCCCAACTTTAGTCACTTTAGCTCACTTTAGTCACTCTAGTCACTTGAAGTTAAAAGAAACAAATCTAAATTATATCGAAAATGAAAAGACCCGTTACCCTCTTTACCGGCCAGTGGGCCGACCTGACACTGGAAGACGTATGCAAAAAGGCAGTCTCCTTTGGATACGATGGCCTTGAACTTGCCTGCTGGGGCGATCACATCGAAGTCGAAAAAGCCGACCAGGCCTATTGCGATGCCAAACTGGCCCTGCTGAAAAAGTACAATCTGAAGCTCTTCTCCATCTCCACCCACCTCGTTGGACAAGCCGTTTGCGACAATCCTGACATCCGCCACAAGGGGATGCTTTCCGACGAGATCTGGGGCGATGGAAACCCCGAGGGGATCCGTCAGCGGGCCGCGGCCAACATCATCAAAACCGGCGAGGTGGCCAAAATGCTGGGCCTGAAGGTGGTCAATGGTTTTACCGGCAGCTCCATCTGGCACCTCAACTACTCCTTCCCGGCCGTCTCCCAGGAGATGATCCAGGCAGGCTACGACGACTTCGCCCAACGATGGACCCCCATCCTGGATGCCTACCAGAAGATGGGCGTAAAATATGCCCTCGAAGTGCATCCTACCGAGATCGCCTTCGACATCGAGACAGCCCGCCGGGCCATGAAGGCCGTCAACAACCATCCCGCCTTCGGTTTCAACTTTGACCCGAGCCATTTCGGTTACCAGGGAGTCGATTACACCAAGTTTATCTACGTCTTCGGCGAGAAGATCTTCCATGTCCACATGAAGGATGTATCCTGGAACGAACACCCCGGAACATCCGGCGTTTTCGGTGGTCACCTCGAATTCGGCGACAGCCGTAGGTACTGGAACTTCAGGAGTGTCGGCCGTGGCCGCATCAACTTCGAAAACATCATCCGGGCCCTGAACGACATCGGCTACAACGGACCACTTTCTGTTGAATGGGAAGACAGTGGCATGGACCGCGAAATG
>CAZVTL010000092.1:0-13290 GCA_964630075.1 uncultured Tangfeifania sp. | reverse complement strand
CCGGACCGAGCGTATCATGTCGTAGGCTTCGTCCACCCGGTCGCGGGCACCAAATACATAGGTCCGGAGATCGGCAGCCTGATTGCCCAGAAAGGGTTTTCCCTGCATGTGGGCGGGAACCTTTACCCCTGCCATGGATAATACTGTCGGACCAAAATCGATCGAATTAATCAGCTGGCTATTCACTGAACCGGGCTTTAATTTTCCCGGCCAACGAATGATCAGTGGAATATTTAATCCCGAATCATACAACCACCTTTTGCTCCGCGGAAGTCCGTCTCCATGGTCGCCCCAGAAAAAGACGATGGTATTCTCTGCCAGACCTTCCTTCTCCAATTCGGCCAGCAGTTGGGCAACAACAGAGTCAAGACTGGCCGTGTTGTCGTACATCTTGGCCAGGTTGCGGCGGATAATCTCTGTGTCAGGATAGTAAGGGGGAATCTTTACGGAGTTGGGATCTGTCTTTACCTTACTGATATTCCAATTTTGACTCTCATGGGTTCCCACATGGTTGAAAACTGCGAAGAAAGGCTGATTCTTGTCGGGCCGGTTTTTGTAGTGTGCCGTTCTACTGCACTCATCCCAGATGCTTGCAGGTACCGGATCCTTGGCAAACTGGTAATCGGTTTTATTGTTGTTGGTGCAATAATACCCGGCCACCCGCAGGTATTCGGTAAAAGCCTTTACATAATGCGGCGGAACTGCGGTGAACTCCAGCGGATTTTCCACTGACCTCCGGTAACTGGTTGTACGCATGTGCATGCATCCAATGGAGGTCTGATACATCCCAGTGATGATGCCGGCACGGCAGGGGGCACAAATGGCAGCCGTCGTAAAAACATTGGTAAAACGCAACCCCTGTGCAGCGAGTTTGTCCAGGGCAGGAGTCTGGGCAACCTTGTCACCATAGCAGCCCAGATGGGGGCTAAAGTCTTCGGTAGAGATCCATAGGATGTTGGGACGGGTATCCGGCTTGACCGTTTCTATTCCGGAGAGGGGTTGAAAAGCGAGGCTTGCCAGGCTTATTCCGAGGAGATTTCTTGTTCGCATAGGAGGCCTTTTATTCGGATAAAAATTGATAATTACCACTCTTGAGAGAAAATAGCCGGTATCCGGATTCCTCCCCCAAGGGAAGGATGGCTGATCCTTTTTCGGTAATGTGTCCCCCTTTCAGGAGGGGTACATATACCGTGGAACTGCAACCTACCGGGATTACGACCTGCATGGAAAACCGCTCTTTCTCGTTTTTCCAGAATATTCCAGCTTCTCCGTGCACGGTCTGGTTGAAATACTTTACATATGTCAGGTCATCAACTGGTTGAGGCCTGAAGATGATGTGCTTGTATCCGGGATTGGCAGGATCGGAATTCATGCCTGCCAGCTTCCGGTAATACCAAACCAGTCCTCCGCCAAACATGGGATGGTTGTGGGATCCCTCTTCACTCCATTTTTCACGGGAGGTGGTGGCTCCCAATTCCAGCCAGCGGCCATAACCGGGCTCCTCTTTCTTGTTCATGGCTTCGTAGGCCAAATCGTGCATCCCATTTTCAGACAGAACCTCAAAGAAAAACTGGGTACCGAAAATGCCGGTGTCCAGGTGCCCTTTGTTGGCTTTGATATCAGATTTTAGCGAAAGAATGACACGTTCGTACTGGTGTGCAGGAACACCCATTTTCAGGGCAAATATGTTGCCTCCGGCTTTGCCGTAGGTACCAGCTGCTTCGTTGTAAAATTTTTTCAGGAAGGCTGCCCGGGTGTTTTCTGCCAGGGAGGCATAAGTGGCTGCATCTGCCGTTTTGCCCAAAGCTTTTGCCGTCTGGGCAGTCAGGTCAGCACAGCGCCACAGGTAAAAGGTATGCACCATCTCATCGGGAGGCAGATCGCCCGGTGCAACCCAGTCGCCAAGATTGAACCATTTCAGCACCTTCCCATCTTTCCCAACCCGCTGTGAAAACATAATCCCCTCCTGGTCCACCCAGCTTTGCATGTAGCGGACATACTCCTTCATCCCGGTGAAGTTATTCTCGAGCATATCTTTTGCCCCATAATGAAGGTAAAATTCCCAAGGCATGATGCAGATGGCAGCTCCCCAGGCTACACCACCTCCGCAACCCGGTTGCCAGGGGGCACCATTGGGGACATATCCTGTGGCAAGATTTTGTGCCCCAAGGATATCCTGAATCCACTTGTGGTAGAAATTTCGGGCATCGTAATTGTGAATCACCATAACACTGGCAACCTGTCCATCCCCTGTGTAGGGAGACCTTTCCCGGTGCGGACAGTCGCTGGCAATTCCTCCATGCATGTTGTCGGTCTGACTCCTGCGCCAGATCTTGTTGATGTTGTTGAACATCGGATTGGATGTTTCGAAGGTGGATGACTCTTCCACAAAGGTATGCACCACCTCGGCAGTAAGTTGATCGGCTTTGAGTTCACCCGGCCAGTTGCTGATCTCCACACCGCTAAATATAAACCAGTTGAATCTTGCCGCATACGATTCATATCCCTCTCCTCGGAATACATAGGAGTTGTTGCCTGAAAAGGTATTGCAGAGATATTTGATCTCCACTTTATGTCCCTTCGGTCCGGATACCCGGTTCAACCGAACCCATCCCGATACCTCGACACCAAAATCGACCTGCCAGTTACCATTGGCGAGCTTCACGATCTTCATAGGCTGCAATCGTTCCATCACCCTGTCAGGATGCGCTGTGTGCGCAACAAGCTTTCCTTCCGGCGCTTTTCTTGCAACAGCCGGTTTCCAGTTTTGGTCATCGAAGCCTGGCTGGTTCCAGCCTGCCTGCTCATTTCGTGCGTCGTAATGTTCCCCGTAGTAGACCATGTCCATCAGGATGGGACTTTGTGCAGCTTTCCAGCTTTCATCGCTCGTCACCACTGCTTCGGTGCCATCCTGGTAGGTGATGCAGATCTGCAGCAGGAACCTTGGTGAGCCGTAGGCCGCTGCCCAATGTTTGGACGGATTGTAAAATCCGTTGCCAAGGATGCTGCCCACAGCATTGGTTCCTTCCTTTAATTGCTTTTTGATGTCGTAGGCCAGGTACATTACCCTGTATTCCCTGAAATTGTCCTCCAGGGGAATTCCTTCCTGGATGAGCGCAGGCCGCTTTCCGTAGTTGGTCTGATTGGGGACCAGCACATCGTTGCCAATTTTCTGGCCATTTAGAAATAACTCAAAATATCCCAGCCCGGTAACATAGGCAACGGCTTTGGAAACCTTTTTTTCAATTCGAAACTCCTTGCGAAACATGGGAGCCGGTGGAGGCATCTGGTCGGGTTGTGTTGCATTTTGTTTGGAGGGCTTGGGCAAAGCCTCTTCACCTTGCCAAGGCGCACCGATCCATTTTGCCTTCCATTCGGAGGAGTGCAGGATTCCCATGCGCCAGAAGGCCGGTTCGCTCCAATTCGATACCTGACCCTCCTTGTCCCATACCCTCACCTGCCACCAGCACTCCATGCCGGTCTGAAGTGGTTTTCCTGCATAGACGATTCTGTCCGACTGGTCACTGTTCACTTTCTCGCTGTCCCATAGATCAGCCTTTTCAAGCCTGTTTTCGGCAGTTGCCACCCGAACCTGCCAGGCAGTCTGGAACTGGCTCCGCTCATCCTTTCCCGCCAGGTTGATCCATCCCAGTCTGGGTTGGACCACATCCACAACAGGTGGATTTTGCAAGTATTCACAGACCAGTCGGGAAGGCCTGATTTTTCCGAAAGTGACCAAACCAGAGATAAGCAACGCAAAGGTCAACAACCGCCGGGTAGTCAGATGACAGGAAATTCTCATGGTTTCTTTTCTTCTGCTTTTACCTCTGCTTCCAAAATTTCAGGCTCGAGCCAGGAGACAAATAGCTTGTAACCCAGCGACATCACGACTGCCCCGGTAAACATGCCAATAAAGCCTGAAAAAATAAATCCGCCTATTACACCTACAAATATGACCAGCATGGGAACCGGGGCTCCTTTGCCAAGCAGTATGGGTTTCAATACATTGTCTGAAATACCGGCAATCATCAGGTAGCAGGTCCACAGGACCGCCGTCATGGTCTCTTTTTCTGAAAACATATAGACGATCACTGGTACGACGATCACCGCCGGAGGTAATTGAAGTGCGGCAAGTATAAATACAAGCAGGGTCCACAATCCGGCCATCGGAATCCCTGCCAGCATGAATCCGGCACCTGTCAGCAAGGCCTGAATCAGCGCAACACCAAGGATCCCCTTTACCACGTTCTGAATGGTTTGGTTGACTACCACTGTGAATTCGTCTCCCCGGTTTCCGGCCACCTTGTTGAAAAACTTCCGAAGTATCTCATTTGTTCCGCCAATCATGAGTAAAAACCCGGCAATGAAAACAGCTCCCAGCATCTGCACGATACCACCCGCCGCACTCAACAAGCCTTTGCCGATCTTGCTGCCAACCTCCACCAAATGCGACTGGTATTTCAGGATGAAATGTTCGATGTCTGATGATCCGGATTGCCACAAATCGTACAATGTATTGCCAATGATCGGCCAGGATTTGACCTTGTCGGAGGGTGGAGGGATGGTCAAATTTCCGGCGAGGTAGTTTTCCTTAAGGATCTTGACCCCATCAATGATGGAATTCAGGAAGAGGATTCCGGGCAGTATTAAAATGCTCAGGCTTAGAACCACGATCAGAACGGCTGCAAGTTTGGATCTCCCTCTCAAAAGCTTGGTAAATTTCTTGTGAAGCGGGTCAAATGCAAGTGTCAGGATTACTCCCCAGAGCATAATGTGTACAAAGGGAATCATCAGCATCATGCACCATCCGATGATGATGAATAGCAGGAGCATGCGAATGGTCTGGTCGTAGATTGAAAGATTGGGGTTGGTGTTTGTCATCTTGCTGCTGGTTTTGTGAATAGTTGGCTGCATCTATGCCCAATGCGAAGAATTTGAACTGGGCAGGTAAACACGGACATTTATTGCTCTATTTGCACCGAATTAAGGAAGGATTCCCGCAGGGTCTTCCCGGTAGGTGTTTCCGGGGAGATGGTTTCAAAGATAAAGCCGATGAAGTTATTCCCCTGAACGACAAATCTTCCGGCTCCGCACTTGGTGGCTTCCGGGGTGATGATTTCAAATTCAAAATCACTTTGCACGATCTTTCCAATGATGGTGTCTCTCCTTTGCAATATTTTTCCTTTCATGGGTTCAATGAAACGCGTGACGTTTCGTTCCATTCCCTCTTTTATTTTATCCAGCCCAAGGGTATCCACCTGCATGTTGTTGATGACAAAAACACGAAAACTAGAGGTACCCACATTGGAGTTGTAAAGAATCTGTCCATCGTTGTTGTCCAACTTCTCAAATTTTTCGGGCAGGAGTACCGTTACACCGGTGGTGATCAGCTCCTTTTTTGTCAAAACCTGTTGGTTACAGCTGCAAAGAATCAGCAAAAACAAAAACAACAGGGCCCATCGTGTAATTTTTATCATGGTTAAAAGATTTTTTTATCTGGGTAATTGGGATATTAAGAAAGATTTTTTTTCAACTAAATGTAGCCGTTTTTCATCAAACAGCAAAACTTATGCAGCTTTATTCCAACTCCTTCTGGTATGCAACTACATCCAGAATCCTGTCGAATTTTTCTCCTACATTTTTAAAATGGGCGCATTTGGTATAGCCTGCCTTTTCAAATAGCGCTATACTACCGCGATTCTCCCCGGTGATAATTCCCAGAAGATTTTTAAGCCCTATCTCTTTGGCAATTGCTTCCATATAGTCCAGTGCTGCTCTTCCAATTCCTTTGTGGTGAAATTCTCTCTTCAGATAGAGCGTTACTTCAGCCGTACGGTCGTAAGCCTGCCGTTTTTTGTAGTAAGTAAAGTAACAATAACCTGCAATTTCTTGACCAGAAAAGATTAGAAAGGACTTGTACAGCGGATGATTGATAAATATAAACTCCTGCAATTCTTTTAATTGAATTGGCTCCGTGTGAAAAGTAGCCGTAGAATTTTCAATGTACCAATCGTAGATCTCTTTGATCGACGGAAAATCCGATACTGTTAGTTCTTTGAATGTAATGTTCATCGTATTTGTGGCTGTTTTTGGTCTCGCAAAGACGCTAAGAACGCAAAGAAAATGATCATTAGCCATTCGGATTATTCGCTCCATTTGTTACAATGAGCATGCAAAATGATATTTAAAACAGGCCCATGCCAATTCTTTTTCTTTGCGTTCTTAGCGTCTTTGCGAGACATATAAAAAATGCAATTATTGTATCAATGTTCAGAACCAATTATTGACCTCAGTACCCGAGCTCCTTGCCCTTTTTAACCGCCGGAATGCCCACTTTCATCCACATTGGCATAGGGGCACCCTTGAGATAATGGTCGAAAAACTGGCTCATTCGGATGGAAAGATCCTGCCTGTTGGGACGTTTGGTAAGGTTGTGTTCCTCTCCATTGTAGACCATCAGCCAGGCAGGTTTCCCCAGTCGGCGCATGGCGGTGAAGAGTTCGATGCTTTGGTACCATGGAACAGCCCCGTCGTTGTCGTTGCTCATGATCAGGAGGGGAGTGGTTATCCGGTCGACAAAAAAGAGGGGTGAATTTTCAATGTAAAGCTCTCGTTTATCCCACAGGTTTCCGCCAATGCGGCTTTGACCATGTTCATACTGAAACTCCCGTACCCTCCCGCTTTCCCAGCGTATGCCACCATAGGCAGAGGTCATGTTGCTGACGGGGGCACCCGCCATGGCTGCCTTGAACATGCCGGTCTGGGTCACCATGTAGGCAGTCTGGTAACCTCCCCAGCTTTGCCCTTGAAGACCGATGTTTTTGGCATCTACGTAAGGCCTTTTGATCAACTCAAGCGTCCCACCCATGATCGACGTGTAAGCATCCTTGCCCGGTTGCCCGGTGCGATAGGTAATGTCAGGCACAAATACCAGGTACCCGTTGCTGTTGTAATAGGGGAAGTTGACGGTTGACCGGGAGGGGTTGGGAACATAATGGGAATTAAGTTTGTCCGAATATCGTTCGTAGTAATAGATGATCATTGGATATTTTTGCGCCGGATCGAAATTTTCGGGTTTGTAAAGCAATCCCTTCATCTCTTCTCCCTCCAGGGTGGTCCATTTCACCTGCTCGGCAGTTCCCCACCAATAGTCCATTTGCTGGGGATTGGCTACGGAAAGTCTTTTGGCATCCCTAAAATCAGCCTTGCTGCTCCACAGGTCAGGATAAGCTGTGTAGGAAGATTTTTGCCAGATCAGCTGGTCGCTGTTTTTGGCTTTGATGGGGTTGCTGATTTCATTGTCGAGCCTGATCAGGCTGGTAAGTATGCCTGGCGCAGCGATATTAAGTGTGGCAAATCCCTGGCGGCAACGCTCTTCTTCGGTTGCCTTGAGCAACAAAGGTTCGGCCGGATTGATGTTCAGTGCTTCGGGATCAAGATTCACATAACGCCAGGTGGTTTTTTCGGTTCGCCCCTGGAGGGTTAGGTTCACCGGCGCTTTCAATCCTTTGGGGTCCAGCTGCCAGATATCATACTGGTCGTAGACCAGCAGCGATTCATCCCCTTTGGTCCAGCCTGCGATTCCATAAGATCCGGGTGTAGAGGGGGTGTCGTGTTTTTCATTGTAGAATGCAACCGGAAGTGCAGCCGTAAGGTTTTTGCGCTGAAATTTGACCAGATCCATGCAGTACCATGCCTTTTCACTGCCTTCGTACCAGTAAAGATACTTCCCCTCTGGTGAAATATCACCCGACATGGCGGCTTTTTTAAACACCAATTTTCGGGTTCCTGTCTTTAGGTCGACCAGGTAGACATCGCGAAAACTGCTCTCTTCCCAGGATGATTCCAGTTCATAGGGTTGGTCAGCATATCCGATGGCTACCTCTCCATTGCCTTTCTGAATGGTTCTTACCCGGGTGACCAGGGTGTCTGCCAACTGTACGATCCTCTTTTCACCGATTCGATAGAGTGCCTGGTAGTTTTGTTTCAGGTCACTCTCCAGCTCTTTGAGCTGCTGCGATTGAAGTCGGCCATCCTGCCAGTTCCAGAGGTCGATCTTGGTCTTCTCCTCTTCCAGTAGGGTATCTTTTGGCAAAGCAAGAGTCTTTGGAGCTGTTCCAAAATAGAGTTTGGAGCCATCGTCAGAGAAGTTCATCCTGCCATTTTCGCTGACCTCCCAGTTTTTAACCATTCCCAGGCTTGCCGTATCTGCAACCAGAATGGCATCCTTTAGTTTCTCATTCCATAGGTTCAGACTGTATCGTTTTACCTTGGCGGTATCGCCGGTATGCAGCCATGAGACCTGACGGCCTGCATCATCTGCAACTATTTTTTTGGCCAACCCTTTTCGTTCAAACAATGTTTTTTCCTGTAGATTCCGGGTGTCAAAAATGTGAACGGCAGTTGAATCAACAGTGTCCTTTTTCAGGGTAATGAACGAACAAAGGGCTCCATTCTTGGAGAAGGCAGCCTCCGTTACATTGTCAAAGATATATTTTGCCCCCGAAACAGGGTTGACAATGGTTAGCAGGGAGGTCTCCACCTCGCTGAATGCCCCTTTCTTTGGTTTTTTCTCCTTCTCCTTGCTGGCCTCAGCTTTGGATTTTACCAGGGAGGTATCTTTTGCCATCTTCGTTTTCACGGAATCAGCATTTTCACTTTTCACTTTGGCCTTCTCTTTGGGAAGATCCTGCAGGTAGGCAATCCAGGCTCCTCCCTCTTTTGGCACCTGGAAGGATCGGAGTCCCTTAATCTTCAGGGTAGAATCGGCTGCCAGAAACCAAATGGCCAGCGAATCCTTGGGCAGATCCTCTTTTTTGGTCTTGGCCACCTTGTTTTTGCGGACAATCGCCTCAGGCTGTTTGATCTTGAATACCAGCAGGTCTGAACTGCTGCTGAAAATGGCCTCCGATCCCCTCGGCAGGGAGTCATGCCTCCCGGTTTGGAGTTGGTACAGATGAAGGAATCCATCTCCCTTTTGGGGATTCACCTCGTAGGTGACCCAAGCTCCATCGGCCGAAACAGCAGGCTTCGCCAACTCCTTCCAGGAGTCGTACACTGAATGGGTAAGTGGTTTTTTAACAACCGACTGAGAGAACATTGTGGCAGTAGCCATCAATGAAATACTGAAAAGCAACAATAATTTTTTTGTCATGGTTAGAATGCATCAGAAAGTTGGCTCAAGATACTACAAAAGGTTGAAATAGGGAAGAGCGATCCTTATTTGGTTGGATTCAGCTCCCTTCCCTGCAGGGCTAACCCAGCTCTTCCGCAAGGAGTTGGCCACATGCCTTTCAAACTTTTTCATGGTACATGCAGCGTCAACGAACATCACCCAACATTTGTGTTGAAATAATTCACCCTTCCAATTCTGTTATTTCGCTGTTTTGATATACATTTATATCCCATTAGCAAATTTATTATCGATTTTACGACTACCAATGAACCTGTCAAGTATAAAAGCCATCCTCCGGATCTTGTCTTTCGTTTTTCTATTTCAGACTTTCGCCTACATCTTTGTTCTTCCCATTACCTGGGTTTTTAACGAGGATTCAAGTCCCTTCTACTATTCCCTCTGCATCTCCCTGGCTGCTTTCCTGCTGATCAGGCTTTTTACCAGAAAGAGCAACAACTTTGATTTCAAAAAGCGGGAAGGTTACATTGTGGTGGTTTCGGGTTGGCTGATCCTGTTTCTGACAGGAGTGTTGCCTTATCTGTTCAGCCAAAGCATCCCTCATTTTGTAGATGCATTGTTTGAGGCGGTCTCTGGTTTTACCACCACAGGCTCATCCATTCTCAGCGATATTGAGGCACTTCCGAAGTCTATTCTTTACTGGCGGAGTTTGACCCATTGGATCGGGGGGATAGGGATTATCAGTTTGGTAATTATCATCCTCCCGACCATGAATGCTGGGGGATACAAAATGTTCTCCCTTGAATCATCACTCCAGGAGAAAATGCACCCACGCATCAAATCCGTTGGATTGACCTTGTTGTACATCTACCTGACCCTTACCTTTTCACAAACAATTTTGATGATGATAGGTGGGATGAACTGGTATGAATCCTTGTGCCACTCCTACGGTACAGTTGCCACGGGCGGGTTCTCTCCAAAAAATGACAGTCTTGCAGGATATTCCCCCTATATACAATATATTGCAACACTTTTTATGTTTCTGGCAGGTGTCAATTTCATGGTGCATTACTTTATTTTCAAGCGAAATTTCAAGATAAGCCTGCGCAACGAAGAGTTCCTGTTCTACACCAAAGTGGTGGCTTTTTTTACTTTCCTGGTTACAATGATCCTGATTTTTCAAGCCAATATGCCTTGGGAAGTGGCCTTCAGAAATTCGGTATTCAACGTGGTCTCCATCATCTCCTGCACCGGATTCTGCAACACGGATTACATGCTCTGGCCCGTTTTGGGATGGCTCTTTATGTTCCTGCTCCTATTTGCCGGGGGAAGCATTGGGTCCACCTCCGGTGGGATTAAGATGGCGCGGCACCTGATTGTATTGAAAAACATCAATGCCACCCTGTTCAAGGCTGTCCATAGAAACTCCGTCTATTCCATCCGTTTGAACGGGAATCCTGTCTCCGATGAAAATAATCGCTCCGTACTGGCTTTCGTTGCCCTCTACCTTATTACTTTCCTGATTTTAACCCTGCTGCTGATTTTTGATGGGGTCGAAATTCCCGATGCTGCGAGTGCCATTGCCACCGGAATGGCAGGCGTGGGACCCGGACTGTTCAAGGTTGGTCCGGTAGGTAATTTTGCCCACTTTCACGATTTTTCGAAGTTGATCATGTCGTTGGCCATGTTCACGGGGCGGCTTGAAATCCTGACACTTTTTGCCATATTTACCAGGGCATTCTGGCGATATTAGGTTTCTCGTGATCAACGGGCATCTTTGCATAACCTGAAGGATATTGCTATCTTGCGCCTTCAGGCACAGCTCCTGCCAGTTGATAAATTAAAGTTTTGGTATCATGTTTTTGAAATTGCTGATTGTTACGACTTTTCTCATCCTGCTCTCTTTTGCCGGACTGGCCATCAACTTGCTGGTCAAAAAAAACGGGATCTTTCCCAATACGCACATCAGCCAGAACAAGGCAATGAAAAGCAGGGGAATTAGCTGCGCGCAGCACAATGACGTAGGTTGCCACCCCACGGATGATTTTCCCGGTTGCTCCAGCTGCGGAACGAGGGGTATCCTGAACAGACATTCGCAGGATTAGGATTGTCTTATTTATAACACAGAGAATAACTGCCTATTAATCGAAAATTCAGAGCGGATAGAAATTGATGCCATTTTATATGTTCTTAGAGAAACCCCGGAGTATCTCAGAGTTGGAAAATCGCAAGCGATTTTCTCTCTGTGTGACTCTTTCTTTCTCTCGTAAATTTTACATAAAGCGGCATTTTTAAAAACCATTATCAGTTACAACAAGAAGACATAAATTCTCTGTGTAAGTTTTTAAATTGTTTCTGTTGAAGTTATCCGAAATCGTCAAAGGCGATATTCTCTTCCGGAATCCCCAGATTGTACAACATTTTTAAGACAGCACTGTTCATCATCGGAGGTCCGCAGAAATAATACTCAATGTCTTCCGGAGCATCATGCTTGCCAAGATAGTTCTGCAGCAACACCTGGTGTATGAAACCGGTGTATCCGGTCCATTTATCCTCCGGCATCGGTTCCGACAAGGCCAGGTTGAAAGTAAAGTTGGGGAACTCCCTTTCGATCTCCCTGAACTCCTCTTCGTAAAACATCTCCCGCAAAGATCTGGCGCCATACCAATAGGATACTTTGCGGCCTGTTTTCAGGGTATGAAAGAGGTGGAATATGTGAGACCTCAACGGGGCCATGCCCGCGCCACCCCCAATATAGACCATCTCATTGTTGCTGTTTTTGATGTGAAATTCACCGTAAGGGCCGGAGATCATCACCTTGTCTCCTGGTTTCCGGGAGAAAATGTAGGAAGAACAGATGCCGGGCGGAACTTTTTGAAACTCCTTTTTCGCTCCATCCCATGGGGGTGTGGCAATCCTGATATTCAACTTGATAAGATCCTTTTCTGCCGGATAGTTGGCCATGGAGTAGGCACGGTAGGTCTCTTCGCGGTTGTTGATGCCCAGATCCCATATTTTCAGATGGTTCCAGTCGCTCCTGTACTCCTCCGCTACCTCAAAGTCCTTGAAGCTGGTACTGTACTTGGGCACATCTATCTGGATATAGCCTCCGGGCTCAAAATCCAGCGACTCGCCTTCGGGAAGCTTGACCACAAATTCCTTGATAAAGGTGGCAACATTGCTGTTGGAGACAACTTCGCACTCCCATTTTTTGATACCCAGAATCGATTCAGGTACTTTCAAAGTTAGGTTTTCCCTTACCTTTACCTGGCATCCAAGCCTCCAGTGATCATTTTGTTCTCTTCTCGTAAAGAAACTGGTCTCAGTTGGAAGAATTGACCCTCCACCCTCCAGTACCTGGCATTTGCACATGCCACAAGTGCCCCCTCCACCACAGGCAGAAGGAAGATAGATGTCATTTCCCGACAAGGTAGACAAAACACTGGAACCAGGCGAGACGGTAAGTTCCTGGTCATTGATCTTCAAAGTAACATTTCCCTGCGGGGCAAGTTTGTCCCTGGCGAATAGAAGAATGCCTACCAGAATCAGGATGATCGTGAGGAAAACAATGATACTGTACAATATCGTTCCGGAGGTGGATAGCGTTAAAATCATCATGCCGAAATTTCTTTTAAAGTTTAAATCCCATCAGCCCCATAAATGCGATGGCCATCAGTCCTGTAAGAATAAATGTTATGCCAAGACCTTTCAGTGGATCAGGCACATTGCTGTATTTTAACTTCTCCCGGATGGCCGCGATACTGACAATGGCAATCAACCAGCCCACTCCGGATCCAACCCCAAAAACGGTAGCCTCTGCAAGTGTCTGATATTCTCTCTCCTGCATAAAAAGGGCCGCGCCCAGTATCGCACAGTTAACGGCAATGAGGGGAAGAAAAATGCCCAGAGAGTTGTAGAGTGAAGGACTGAATTTTTCGATGATCATTTCTACCAGCTGAACAATGGCCGCGATCACAGCGATAAATATCATGAAAGAGAGGAAGCTAAGGTCGACATCGGCAAAATCTTCTCCCAGCCAGATCAGTGCCCCTTTTTTCAAGACATAAAATTCCACAAGGAAATTGACAGGAATGGTGATCAGCAATACAAATACAACTGCAATCCCCAATCCCAGGGAGGTTTTCACACTTTTTGAT
>CAZVTL010000091.1:0-13364 GCA_964630075.1 uncultured Tangfeifania sp. | reverse complement strand
AGTCAAAATAGCCCCAGGAGGCATATGCTTTGACTGCTTCCACGAAATTGTTGGAGGGCTGGTCGAAATTGAAGTGGTCGTCTTCGTTGAAGAGGATGGGCATTGGTTGGTAACCGGGTACAGCCTTGGTTTTGCTGACCATTTCGGTGATCCTGACCGGATCTTTCACGCCATTGCCATGGATCAGCAGAAAGTCAGAAGCTCGCACCACATTTTCCTTTGGGATGGTCCCTCCGCCATAACTGGTTCCCGCCAGGAACCTGTAACCGTTTTTCTCCTTCGCTTTGACCCTCAGGATCAGTTCATGCACCCTTTCCGGTTGCAGAATGGCATGGTCGTATTTGACATTGGCTTCGTTGTTGATTTCGATCAAAATGTTGCGGTAATTCTTTGAAAAAAGCCAGTCGATGGTGTTGTCTACCCCTTTGATAACGGCTGCTTCGTCTTCAAGCACCTGGTCTTGTCCGAAATAGTAGATTCCCAGTATTACCACCATTCCTTTTTCGTTGGCCCGGTTGAGAATCTTCTCCAGCCGCGCCATATAATCCGCCTTGAGTTCACCTTTGGAGTCAATGGCAGTGTTGATCCAGCCATTGTTGCCATACCCAACCGGACTTCCACCTTGCAGATTGATGGTAAAGGCCAGCAATCCTTTGGCATACCATTCATCCATGGCCTTGATAAACTCACTGGTATTCCTGTCTGCATCCCATTTTTTGGTATCCGGGTAGACCCATTGAGCGGCAGTAGCCGGATTGCTGTCGTCGAAGATTCCCTGTACCATGCGGGAGTTCATGAGCAAACCCTCAATGGATTTACCCTGCCATTTCCGCCCCTTGTAGGTAGGCTTGCCGTTGATCAGGAATTTGTCGCCTTTGATGCTGACAATGGTTTGTTTTGCTTTTTTCTCTTTTGCTTGTGAGATGCCGTTGCTGGCAAGGACAATAAATGATAAAAGGGATAAAATCAGAATTTTTGGTGTCATGGGTCTACGTTTTGTTGTATTATGGTTTTGTGTCAGTTCTTTCAATGCTTGTGTACAAAGGGAAGATCGATTTTCCGTTTTTGGTCTGGAAATAGATTTCCAGCCGGTAGTTTCCGGTACGGAGGTTGATATTTTCAAGGGAGATTTGAGCTGTCTTACCGGTGGAGGTCGTCGCATACTGATAAGGATACAATTTGAGGTACAAGGTTCCAGGTTCGGTGATTTCTTGAATAAATCGGGCGCTTACAGCATATCTCCCGGTTTCAGCTACTGCGATATCCCAGTACCCGTAAATCTCTTCCTGTGCCCAGATTCCGGGTTCACCTTTGGCATCGTTGCGGTTGAGTACCACCGGATTCTCAAATTGTGTTCCCACAATGGCTGCATGAGTCTTCAGGTTGTTTGGATGACTGACGGTGGAGACGTACCAGGTTTCCATCTCTTTTTTCAAATGTCCGGCTACGGTAAGGTTATTTTGCAGGATGTTTTTTGATTCAGCGGGATCGTTCTGTAAATCAAATAGCTCAAAACCATCCAGACTGTTCTGTTGATAGGTATTGCCAACCAGCTTGTACCTTTCGTTCATGGCGGTAAAATTTTGATAGGGAATAGGAAAGCCACGTCCCCATTCGAAGAAAAGGGTCCTGTTCTTGAAGGCAGCGTCATCATTTCTGAGCAATGGTACCATGCTTTTCCCGTCGATGGCTTGTTTGAAAGGGAAAGTGATGTAACAAAGTTCGAGCAGGGTTGGCAACAGGTCGATGTGGGCTGTCAACTGACTGATCTCCCTGTTGGCAGGCAAAACTCCCGGTAAACTAATCCAGCAGGGAGATTGGATTCCTCCCTGGTAAACCTGTCCCTTTTTGCCCCTCAATCCCATCTTGTAGCGGTTTTGCTGCGGACCATTGTCCGACATAAACAGCACAATGGTGTTCTTCCTCAGATCCTGTTTTTCCAGCTCCAGCAGCAATTTGCCAATGTTGTCATCGATATTGGTCATCATCCCATAAACCTTCCTGGCATCCTCCATATCCTTTGGTGTCATGGAGGGATTGTTGACTTTGCCGACGGAGGTTAATTCTTTTGCAGTCAGGTTTTTGTATTTGTCGATGTAGACTGTCGGGACCTGCAACGGGGTATGCGGGGCATTGAAAGCGAGGTAGGCAAAAAATGGTTTGTTTCTGTTTTTGCGGACAAAGCTGATCGCTTCTTCCGTAAAAACATCTGAGCAATAACCATTTGTTTTGACGCTCTTCTCGTTCCGGTAGAGCACAGGATTAAAATAGGCGCTGTCACCGGCAAAGTAGTTGTCGAAGTCGCCGGGTTGGCCAATACCTCCGCCCCTGAATACAAAGGATTCTGTAAAGCCTTGGTCGATAGGTCTGAAGGGGTAGTTGTCGCCCAGGTGCCATTTGCCGAATATCCCGGTTTTATAGCCATTGTCACGCAGGATTTCCGCGATGGTGATCTCTTCGGTTGCCATGATGGCTCCCCCGTTGTAAGTATCGTAGACCCCTGTGGTTTCTGCATATCTGCCGGTCATGATGCTGGAGCGGGTAGGGGCGCAGACAGGCGAAACATGGAAATTGGTAAAACGGGTACTCTGTGCTGCCAGTTTGTCGAGGTTGGGTGTCTTGACCATTGGGTTACCATTGCATCCAAAATCACCGATACCGGCATCGTCGGTGAGTATGAGCAGGATATTGGGCTTTTTATTGGGCAGTGATGGATCGGTGGCAAAAACGGAACTTGATCCTGTCAAACCAAGACCGACAGCAAACAGTGTCACAAGTGGATGAGGCATCAGTTGAGATTCAATTTTTATGCAATTTACTTTTTCTCTTTTACATTCCTGGCACTGTTGCTGACTTCCTTTTTCCCAATATCAGGAATCTGTGTAGTAAAATCGGCATAAAAACCGCGAAGTTTTTCAGTTTCAGAATCATAGTGTGCATCCTTTATTTTGTTGATTTGTTCGGCAGGGTCGGTGCTTCGAATGAAGAACTGATCGCCAAATGACCTGAAGTCAAATTTTCGGGCATGGTCTGTCGGATCCAGCATGATTCCCAATTTGTAATCTTTGGTAATCACGGTGGCCTGCGACCAGCTTTCAGAGACGAAGTATTCCCGTTTCATCTTCCTTCCTTTCGTTAGTGTTTCAGCCATTGACAATCCCTGCAGGGGATACTTCAATGCAGGCATCTTCAAGCCAAGCAGATCAACCAATGTAGGATAGATATCCACCAGACTTACCAGTTCCGCGCTCCTTTTGCCTTGTTGCCTGTTTCCGGGGTACCGGATGATTAGCGGGATATTCAGGATATCCTCGTAGACATTCTGTCCGGCCGCGGCTTTTTCTACCATCCCATGATTGCCCACAAAATCGCCATGATCGGAAGTATAGATTACAATCGTTTCCTCAGTTATACCAGCCTCATCCAATGCATTTAGAATTTCGCCAACACAATGATCCACTTCAGTTACCAATGCATAGTAGGCGCCAACATGGTTGCGCCATAGTTGCTCATCCAGGAATGCCTTGTCGACATTCCACACTTTGTTGCCCCCATCCCGGATCGATTGCATCATTGGCGGAACATTCTCCTTTGGCTCATAAAGAGAGGCTGGTTTGCGGATGGAACTGCCATTCTTGCGGCCTTCGCCCCAGGCTGATACATCGTACAGATCCATGTACTTTTTCAACGGGGTATAGGGTTGATGCGGCCGGTAAAATGTGGCCCAGCAGAAAAATGGCTGATCGCTTTTGGCCTGGTCCCTGATCATCTGAACGGTAAGCTGGGTCGTGAAGGCTTCCATGGTCATGTTCTCCGGCAAGGCTGAGATCCTTGTTCCCAAATCTGCAGTCGGAATCTTTTCATCGGACAGTGTGGAGCAGGGAGATCCTTTCCCGAACTCAGCAGACCAGTCCCGGGCAAATTCTTTTGCATAACCATTCTTCTCCACCCATTCGGTGTAGCTGTTTCCGGGGGTTTCGTTGCACAGATGGCTGCGCTGTACATCCCAGCCCGCATCGACAGCCCCGGAGGTATGCCTTTTACCAAATGCGTAGGTCCTGTAATTGTTTTGTTGGAAGAGTGTTGCCAACGAAACAACATCGTTGATTACACTCGTTTTCTCGCCATTTGAAAGTAATCCCATTGTTCTTGAATAGAGGCCAGTCATAAGTGAAGACCTGGAAGGTGCACAGATGCCTGTCGTACAATAGGCCCTGTCGAATACCACGGATTGTTTGGCCAGTATATCCAGGTTGGGGGTCAACACATCCGGATGTCCCTCAAATCCCATCACGGCTTTGTGGTGCTGGTCGGCAAAAAGGATGATCACGTTGGGCTTTTTCTTCCGATGGCTGGAGGGCTGCTCACCGGCTACTGCCGTGCCTGGGATCATTGACAAAATGGCCAATCCGATGGCAGTAGTTTTTATTGAATTAACATGATTCCCCAAATAACTTTTTGTTAGTAATACATTTGCGTTACCTCCGATAGTAATCGCTGTTAAGTTGGCAGCTTCTTTTTCGATAGAAAATCTTCCTGATGTAATATTTTTCATGCTAATTGTGATTGACCTAAGTATTTTAAATATTGTAAGGATGATAATGTCGTATTTTTTATGTGGCACTTGTGTCACTTGCATGAGATTACAGCCTGTTTAATGGAGCGGAGGGATAGAAAGCCAGGATATTTTATTGTTTGAAGAACTTAGACTGCTTATTTTTCTGCTATTTTCCCCTGACAGGCATGCTTTTTGAGAGGGGAATCTCTCCTCGCAGCATTTTACCAGCCATGCCGGTCAGCCAGAGGTAATGGTCCGATTGAATCTCCTTTTCATAAGGTACGAAGATGCTTTTCCCAACAGGAACAGTCTTTGCGCATTTCATGATGGCAGTCCCTTCATCAATTTCATCGAACATGGCCACATAAAGCATCTCTGCGCCACTTTCCATGGCACCGGCCAGCTGTTTCCAATAGAATTCACCTTTGTTCCTGGGGATTTTGTCAGAAATTTCATTCTCCTTCATGTTGTACCATGAAAAACCGGGGAAAACGGTAGGGGCATAGGATTTCCCCATCTCCCTGCACCATTTGACATCTTCCACAATCTGCTCCTTCCTGTAGGTTTCATAGCTGGCTTCGTTGTAGCGGCCAACTAACCAGGGATGTACAACGTCTGCCTGCCTGATCACTTCATGCAATCTTGGATCACCCTTCGTATCTGAACCAAGGGTTCTCCAGCGTGAAGGTATACCCAGATGGATGGAGCAACCTCCGTAAACCGAATCATTTTTGAAGAAGTCGATAATGTGGAAGATTTCGGGGATGTGTCCTGATTCCCTGGTTCCGGCGCTGATTCCCCAAAAGGCAACCAAAGGTTTCTTGTTGTGGAAGAGATAGGTAGTTTTGTTGCCCTGGTTGGTAAGGTTTAGATCATCGATAAGGTGCTTCCAGTCTTCCTGAATCAATTTGTATTGGCTGTCGTCCATGCTGCCAATGTCATACATCAGGCAGATGGCAATGCCATATTTGCTGGCTGCCTTGATGGCTGAGGCAAGCACCTTGTCATTGTGCTTCAATCTCTCCTTGCTGGTAAGTACCGAGAAGAAGCGCTGTACGAAAGCTCCGTCGATGCCATACTCCTTCATCCATTTGAAATGCAGATCAACCGTGCTTTCATCGTAAGAACTGAAAACATAGGCAGGAGATCCGTCGATGAATTTAAAGGGTGTTTTGTATTTTACCTTGTACTCATCCATTTCAGGCCAGTAGTCAATGGTGCAACTACCATCATCAAACACACCCTTTTTATTGTAATGTGTCCAGCCTCTTCCGGCTCCATCTCCCTCACAATTGAACCAGCCCTGGTAGCCGGCCATTACCAGTCCCTTGTAGGTTGGGTACTTCGTAACAGTTGAATGTTTGCTCTTCGCTACGGTAGAATTACTAAAAATGATTACTATTAAAATTGAAAACAGAATATTTTTAAAATACCTCATTACCTGTAGTTTAGAATATTTTGTACTGGTTGTCTTTTACCATCTGAACTTATCAGTGATCTCTTTCATTGGGTGAACCCAGTTTCTGGTTTGGTCGCTGTCCCATCACTATTTTCAGAACTCCACCTTTTACAATATCCCGGTGATGAATGGTATTTTTTGATTGTATTAGGCCATTCAACACAACCTGCTGGATATAAATGTTTTCGGGACTGTTGTTTTTTACCTCCACCGTAAAGCTTTTTCCTTCGGGTAGGTGAATCGTAACCTTGTCAAACAAAGGACTTCCCAGCACATATTCCTGGGAGGCGGGGAATACAGGATAAAAGCCAATCGAAGAGAAGATAAACCAGGCCGACATCTGACCGCAATCTTCATTCCCTATTACGCCATCCGGGTTATCGTGGTAAAATTCCTTCATGATGAAGCGAACCTTTTCTGCCGTTTTCCATGGCTGGCCGGAATAGGCATACAGGTATGAAATGTGGTGGCTGGGTTCGTTGCCGTGTGCATACTGGCCTATGAGCCCGGTAAGATCCACCAGTACTTCCGAAGTGTCTTTGGAGGTAATGGTAAAAAAGCTGTCCAATTTTGCATTGAATGCCTCTTTCCCTCCCAGTAAACTGATCAGTCCTGAAACATCCTGAGGAGCCAGCCACAAATATTGCCAGGCATTGCCTTCGGCATAATCCTTTGACCATGGCTTGGTGGATTTAAACGGATCAAACACCGGATTCTTGCTTCCGTCTCTCATGGCACTGCGAAAAAAACCTACTGACTGATCGTAAAATAGCTGATAGTTTTTGGCCCGTTTGCTGAAATAGAGATAATCTTCATTTTTCCCAAGAGCCTTTGCCATCAAAGCAACGCTGCCATCAGAAATGGACAGCTCCATGGCCTGGGCTACCGGCCTGTATACATTGCTATCCGAAGGAATGGGTTTCATTTCCCTAAGAAAATTGAGGCCACGCAGATCTGACATGGCCGTTTTTCGGATGGCCTGGTAGGCTCTTTCTGCATCAAAACCCCGAAATCCTTTCAGATAGGCTTCCGCGATAATCTGTAAACTACTGATCCCTGGCATGGTACCGGTTTCGTAGCCATTCAGGTGCCAAATGGGTAAATGGCCCTGTTGTTCGTAAATGGCCAGCATGCTGTTGACAAAATCGTTGACCCGATCGGGAGCAACCAGTGTAAACAGGGAGTGTTCGGCGCGGTAGGTATCCCAGGTGGAGAATATTGAATAGTTTTTAAATGCCGGATTGGCATGGGTTTTATTGTCAGTACCCTGATAATCGCCGTTGTGATCGTTGAAAAGCGATGGATGAATTAAGGAGTGGAACAAGGCAGTGTAGAAGATTCTTTTATCGGCTTCGTTTTTCGTTTGAATCTCAATTTTGGAAAGCTCTTTGTCCCATTTTGCATCGGCTTGTTTCGCAATTTCCATGAAGTCCCATTCCGGGATTTCTGCTTCGATGTTGGCAAGGGCATTGTCTGTGCTAACCGGCGAGATACCCACTTTCAACTGCACAAAATCTCCCTGGGCAAAACCAATCACACCTTTGACCGAATTACCCTGCCCTTTTTTACCTGAAATCGGTTTGTTTTCGTTGTAAAGAATCAGATTCTTCAGCGGTTTGGACGAACGGACAGCAAAATAAACCTGCTGTTCCTTGGCCCAACCCGACGAGAAGCGGTATCCTTTTAAGGTAAATTCATCGGTTTGTTCCAGGTAGGTGTCGGTACTCTTGTCGTTGATCCCTTCCTTGAGGTCGATCAGCACATGTGCCTCTTTCCCTTTCGGGAAGCGGTATTGGTGAAAACCTACCCGTTCGGAGGCTGTTAGCTCCACTGCCACCCCATTGTCCATTCTGACAGAATAATATCCAGGTTTGGATATTTCATTTTTGTGGCTAAAAGTGGTGAGATATCCATTGTGCGGAAACTCCTGCCTTCCTTTGTCCAGCTTCAGCTCTCCGGCAATTGGCATGAACAGTACATCTGCCAAATCGCCGATGCCTGTACCACTAAGGTGCAGATGGGAGAAACCAATTAAAAGACTGTCGGAATAGTGATACCCTGAACACCAGTCCCAGCCTTTGTAAATGTTATTGGGGCCGAGCTGTACCGCGCCAAAAGGGACGCTGGCTCCGACAAAAACATGGCCATGGCCTCCGGAGCCAATCAGTGGATCAACGAATTTGGTTAAACTTTGAGCCTGCACACAAGTGCCTGATCCTGCAAATAGTAGTAAAAACAGGCTGTATTTCAGCAAAAGGTAATGGCTTATTGGATATCGACCTGTCATTTTCTGCGGTGTTTTAATTATTTTTTATTTCATGGGTGGTACAGCATTCTTGCCCCACTCCTTGTTTGGTTTATTTCCCATGGTCAGTTCAAGTGTTCCGCCATCCATCAGCTCCTTGTGCGTAAAGAAGGGAGAATCAATCGATTTTCCGTTGAACTTGGCGTTCTGGATGTATTTGTTCTCTTTGCTTGATCCATTGGCAATGACTGTAAACTTTTTCATACCAGGAAGGTGGATGGATGATTTCTCAAACAGGGGACTGCCGATGGTATAGATTGGCACTCCGGGTGTAACCGGATAGAATCCCAGGGCTGAGAAGACCACGAAAGCTGACATGCCTCCACCGTCTTCATCGCCCGGAATGCCGAAAATATTGTCCTTGAACCAGACATCCAGCAGGAAGCGGATGCGCTTCTGGGTTTTCCAGGGAGCTCCAAAATAGTTGTAGAGATAGGGAATGTGAAAGGATGGCTCATTGCCCATGATGTACTGTCCCACCTGACCGGTGGCATCCGGTGCATCGCTCAGGTATTTGTATTTCGGAACATCGAGCGGTTCCCTGAAGAGCTGATCCAAACGCTCTTCTGCACCTTTTTTACCACCCAACAAGGAGATCAGTCCATCCACATCCTGTTGCACCTGCCAGGCATAGGTCCAGCCATTGTTCTCGTCGTAGTAATCGCGGAAACCGGGACATCCATCCAGTTTTGGGTTGATCATGATCCAGTTTCCCTTGTCATCTTTGGGCATGAAGAGTCTCATTTCGGGATGCCACAATTTTTTGTAATTGCTTGCCGCAGCAGAATATTTTTCGTAATCGCTCTGTTTTCCAAGCTCCTTGGCCAATTGGGCCAGACTCCAGGCGTCGAAACTCATGCCAAGTGTTACTGCCACCGATTGCCGTTTTTCGAAACTATCGACCATCGGTTCTGTCTCTTTTTCGCCGGGTCGAAGGGCCGGTAGATAACCCATTTCGTGGTAAAAATCGTCGAGTTTGACCTTCGGGGTACCTTGCCGCCAGGGCAGCATGGTAGCCTGGTCCAGGTTCTTTTTGATCCCTTCATAGGCCTGACTCATGTCAAATCCTGCAATACCTTTCCGGTAGGCGTCGATGAAAAGTGAGGCCGAGTGGTAACTGTTCATGCACATATGGTTGCCAAGCGTTTCAGGGAAAGTGGGCATCCATCCGCTCTGCTGGTACATCTGCACGTAAGAGTTGAGGATGTCGCTTTGCATGACAGGGTCTAAAATGGCGTTGAGCGGGTGCTTGGCCAGGTAGGTATCCCAGATCCAGTCGTCTACAAAAAAGGGACGGTTGCTCTGGTGGATTTTTCCATCGTATCCGCTGTAATACTGACCATCTTCGTTGATGTCGATCATCCTTTCATAAGTCCGGTACAGGGAGGTATAGAAGGATCTTTTCTGCGCTTCGGTGCCGCCCGACACTTCGATCTGGTTGATCACCTTGTCCCAGGCCTTCTTGCCATTGGCAACCATACTTTCAAAACCGGTATTGGCTACTTCGGCCTTGAAATTTTTTCTGGCTTGATCGATGCTGATATAGGAGATGGCATATTTGACCAATGCCGTTTGTGGGGCATTCCCGGTTAGGGTAATGGACATGCGACCCTTCGAGGGATTTAACTGAATCTCTTTCAGTGGTTTCCCATTCAGGTCGGTTACCTCTCCGTAGCAATAGGCAGACATTTTCCGCGTTTCGGGTGAGATTCCCCTGGTGGTGTAGGTATATTGCTCCACCATCAAAAAGGCATTTCCACCCAGGGATTCACTTTTCATGGCGTTGGTGCCTTCCACGAGGATGTTTTTCTTCGCTGACGCTGGAAAGTCAATCTTATAGATGGCGCATTTTTTGGCAGGGGTGAAGCTCACCGAGATGTCATCGTCGACCAGGTAGGTTGAATAGTGCCAGGGACGCACCACTTCGAGGTCATGGTCGATGGTCATCTTCTTTCTCCAGGTTTCCGGGGTAATCTCACCAAGGGAGACCTTCATCCGCAGGATTCCGGCTGTTCTGTGCGTCTCTACCTGAAATGGCCAGGCAGTAACCTGATCGGCGATGTAATCAGGCTTGATCGGGAACATTCTGATCATCTGGTTGGGAAGGCTGAAAGTTGGAAAGGTGGGTACCAGCAATTGGGAGACATTCCCGATGGTTGGATCAACATATTTGGTAAAGTCTTCCTGTCCGGAAGCAGTAACAGAAATAAAGGATATGGCTATTGCCGGAAGTATTTTGCGGAGGTTTTGCATGTTATGAAGGTTAATAGTTATCATATTTTTTAATTTTCAGAAAGGCTGATTAAAATTCAATTTCACCAATTGTCTGTTCGGAAAGGAGCAACAGGTATTCCTGAAAGACCAAAAATACTGGGCTCAATATAGTTCTTGTAAGCATATCTTACGGCAGTAGGATCCTTGACTTTGTCACTTGAGACGGCTAAGCGGGTGGTGGTAGTTTCAATTTCTGCTTTTGCAGGATGGAAGAGGCTGTCAGCACCGGCAATTTCAAATCCCTTCAAATCTGTCCACATCGGACTTATGCCACGTTCTGCATTTTTGAAGTTGAGGTAGATCTTTTGGCCTTTCTTCTCCATCGACTGATAAACCGGGGCGGCATACACAAATCCTTTCCGGCCATAGGTTGCCCCCAATGCCCACAGTGCAAGTCTTTCACCTACGGTCTCCTTGTCGACAGGATGGATAAACAGGGGGTGACCGATATCCATTGTCACTACCATTCCTGAATTTGGGATGTCATTCATATTTTGAAGCTGGATTTCACGCAATCGTGCAGCTGAGGTACCTTCAGCTCCTTCATAATTAAAGGGGGCTATCTGGACAAAATAAAAGGGAAAATCGCCGATGGCCCATTTGGTGCGCAGATCACTGACAAATGCCGGCATTAGTTTGGCATACAGATCAGCATTTTTTCGGTTACTTTCGCCCTGGTACCACAAAAAACCTTTGATGGTGAAGTTGGTCATGGGAGCTATTTTCGCATTGTACAATACACAAGGAGTCGAATTGAAATTTTTTATTTTGGCGGTATCATCCAGAATGGAAAGATTTATTTCCTTAAAAGGCTCTATTGCTTCCCTGCTCATCCAGGATTCCACCATTGAACCTCCCGACGATGAAACGATGATGCCAACAGGAATATCCAACACATCTTGTGTATACCTGGCAAAATAATAGGCTGCAGCACTTATGTTTGCAACATTTTCAGATGAGTTTACGAGCCATTGCCCCTGGCAATCAACCTGAGGCTTCTTGTTGAATTGTCTTACCCAGTTTCCGTCTTTGGAATCTGTGGTAAACATTCTAATGGGAACAGTTGGCTTCGCTTTCGCAATCACATTGTTTGCGCCCTTTAAAGGCTGACGATCAAACCCTTTCATTGGCATCTCCATGTTTGATTGTCCTGAACAAAACCAAACTTCCCCGAGTAGTATATTTGTTAGAGCAACTTCCTCTCCATCCGAAATGACAATTTCGTATGGTCCGCCAGCACCAGCCGTAGTTACCTGAATCATCCAGTTACCTTTGCTATCCGAAGTTGTGACACTTGTTTGCTTATCCCATGAGGTATAGACTTTAACCTTGGATTTTTCGCTGGCCCAACCCCATAGTTTTACCTCCTTTTTTTGCTGCAAAACCATATTGTCTCCCAAGATGGAGGGCAGCTTTACTTTTGCATAAAGGCTGCCAGCCGACAATAGCAAGAAAGCCAATGCAATCGTTCTCCCTGTTTTTTTTATCATATTCACTTTTATCTTATTGCTTGACAAGTTTTTGTATATAATTATTCCTGTCGGAAATGATGCTCAGTATATAAATTCCTGTTGAATAACCGGTGAGGTCAATCTTTTCGAAAGTATCAACTGTTTTTTTGTTCATCAATAGTTTGCCGAAAGAGTCATGTACTGCCAACTGATATTCCCCTGGTTGGTTTACTTTCAAATTGAACTGGCCATTGGAAGGATTTGGATAAACTGTAAACTTTTCATTATTACCAATCGGAGATGGTATGGCAGTTGGGATCTCTTGTCCCTCTTCTATCAGGAAGTCATCAAAATAGGCAGAAAATGTGCCTGAACCTGGATGATCGTAAGCGATGACAATTCCGGTGATGGTATCGCCCGCCAGGGTTCCGTTTCCAAACTGACAGCTAAACTGTTCCCAGCCTGAAGCTGTGGTCCCAAGTCCTGCTGACTGGATGATGTACTTGCCATTTTGATCCCTGTATCCATTGTCGCGGAGAGTTTTTCCGTTTTTGGTGATCAGATCGACGTAGAGATAACGACCCAGTTCGTTCTCTGTTTTCTTCCAGAAAGAGAGTTTCAGGTTTGGTTTGACGGCGATTTTGACCGCCGCGGTTTTGAATACATAAGTTGCCGCTGCATTGTTGTTGACACTTCCCGATGTTCTGACAGAATAAAGGCCGCTTCTTGGATTGGTGGTCTGTATCTCGCAAACCGTATTAACTACATTTGAATTTGTCAACACTGCAGGATTGTAAAAACAGGGATCGATGTTGAATGTGCCGTTATTTTGAGCCACCCCATTCACATAATTGTAGACAGTTGTCCGTTTCTCGAAACTGTTGCGGTAGAAGAGCGGACCATTGGAATAGGGGATAGGGACGGTGGCTGTGGCAGGCCTTGTTCCTTTCAGCATTTCGATGGCGGCACCTGCCACCCTTAACTGGAAATCGGAGGAGCACCAAATCCCATCGGCACTTGTCGTGAGAAAATATTGATCCGTGGGAATCATGCTCCAGTCGGTGGCTGCTTTCATAATGGCGGTTCCCTCATCGTACTCATCGAACATGGCAAAGTACATTGAGTTTACGCCCAGACTTTTGATGTTAGTAGCCTGACGCCACATAAATTCTCCCGCATTTCGAGGAGTATGGTTTGGAATGCCTGAATTCCATTGCGACCAGGCGAATCCCGGAAAAATAACCGGAAGGTATTTGATACTTCGTGCATCGCAATAGGCCTTGTCGGCCGACAAAATGGTCAAAAAATCATCGGCCT
>CAZVTL010000090.1:6552-13558 GCA_964630075.1 uncultured Tangfeifania sp. | reverse complement strand
CATTCAGGGGGTTGCGTCCCCCTGTTGAACTTGCTGCCATGGTAGCCTCCCGTCCATACGATGTATTGAATTCGGATGAGGCCCGGCATGAGGCGGAAGGAAATGCCTACTCCCTGCTGCACATCATCAAACCTGAAATTGATTTTCCTGCCGGGATGGATGAACATAGTCCCGAGGTTTACCAAAAAGCAGCAGATAACCTTGCCTTGTTTAAATCGAAGGGCTGGCTCAAGCAAGACGAAGAAGAGGCACTTTACATCTATGCCCAGACCATGGAAGGTAGAACTCAGTACGGACTCGTTGGCTGCGCCTCCGTAGACGACTACCTGAAAGGAGTAATCAAGAAGCACGAACTCACCCGCAGCGACAAGGAGGAAGACCGGATGAAACATGTGCGCATCACCAATGCCAACATGGAACCTGTCTTTTTTGCCTATCCTTCGGTGCCTGAAATAGATGAGATTGTGGCCCGAATCGTAGCCTCCCGTCCTCCGGAATATGATTTTGTGGCTGCCGATGGCTTCGGTCACCATTTCTGGTTGGTAGATGACTGTCCGACCATTGACAAACTGGTTGATCTTTTTGCAGCGATTCCTGCCACTTATGTAGCCGACGGACACCATCGGACTGCTGCCGCGGCTTTGGTTGGTCAGGAAAAAAGAGCCGCCAATCCTAATCACCTCGGAACAGAAGAGTACAATTACTTTCTGGCGGTCCATTTCCCTGATAACCAGTTGCGCATCATAGACTACAACCGCGTGGTCAAGGAGCTGAACGGTTTGTCTTCGGTTCAGCTGCTTCAGGAGCTGGAGAAGGATTTTTTCATCGAAAAAGTTGGTGCGGAGATCTACAAACCCGAAGCACTACATATTTTTTCGATGTACCTCGATGGAATTTGGTACAAGCTTACCGCAAAGTCTGGAAGATACAACGACAACGATCCTATTGGTGTACTGGATGTGACCATTCTCTCCGCCTTGGTGCTTGATAAAATACTTGGAATCAAGGATCTCAGAACCGACAAGCGCATCGATTTTGTTGGCGGGATCAGGGGTTTGGGCGAATTGAAACGGAGGGTGGATTCTGGTGAAATGAAAGTAGCCTTTGCCCTTTTTGCCGTCTCCATGCAACAATTGATCAATATAGCCGATTCGGGAAACATCATGCCACCGAAAACCACCTGGTTTGAACCAAAACTTCGTTCTGGACTCGTCGTGCACGAGTTGCAATAGGATTTTTTGAAATGAATAGGCCCGCTTTTGCGGGCCTATTCATTTCAAAAAATCCTATTGCTTCCCTGGGTTCATTCTGAAAATATAGGCCAGAGTGACCTGTATTCCCTTGGTAAGCGACGGATCGTAGGCATATTTGTCTGTATCGTAGAGGTTGGTCAGGGAGTAATAAACCCGTGCATCCACAGAAATAGCACCTGCACGTTTAAAGTGGAACTCTGAGCCTACGCCTCCGGTAAAAAGAAAATCAACTTTCAGGTCGATTGGCTGGCCCCAGTACGGAATCAAAGGATCAGCAGGAATACCAGGTTCTGCAGGGTTCATTCCCTGACTGTCGGATAGCAGAAATGCAACGGAAGGACCAAGGTTGAAGGTAAACCTGTAACCTTTGTTTCCCAGACTTGCATGTGTCATGACCGGAATTTCAAGGTAATTTAATTTGTGCCAATATTGCTGGGTACTACCTTCCAGTGGCTTCTCCTGCCAACCTTTCTGAAGGTAGTTTAATTCTGTTTGGATACCCACATGCGGTTCAGAGATCATTCTGAAAAGTAGGCCGGCGGTGTTTGAACTGAACATATTCTGTTCAACATTGGGTTTGAACTTCACGCTGCCAAAGGTCATTCCGCCCTTGGCTCCGATGTAAAACTCCTTCTGGAATGGCTTATTCTGTGCAAGGGCAATCTGCGGAACCAGGTACAACAGCAACAATCCAGCTACAAGTGTATATTGCAATTGTTTGGGATAAGTTGATAGTCTGGCTGTTATTTGGTTGTTCATCTTTTCAGTATTGATATGAAATCCTTGTTGCATTATATTCCGGGCCGATTCGTCAACTCTTTGGTCTGCTTCCAAAAGACCAGGGTGCGAAGTTTTCAAGCGGTAAAAGATGTTTAAGCTGCTGACTTTAATGTAACCTGGTCTCTCTGTGACGTGCTGGTCTTCTTTTCTTTTCAGTCTGACTGAATAACATATAACTTTACCCTTTATCCTTCCCCCTTTACCCTTCCACCTTTTCTTTTGTGCCGTAAAAGTAGAAAAATGAATCTCTTTTGCTAAATTTGGAAGCAATTTATTTTCAATGACAATCTCGGAAAACCTTACATACATTCGCAGGCAGCTTCCTGACAAGGTGAAATTGGTAGCAGTATCCAAAACCAAAAGTAATGACCAGATCATGGAAGCTTACCAGGCTGGACAGCGTCTGTTCGGAGAGAACAAAGTTCAGGAGCTGATGGGCAAGTGGAAGGATTTGCCCAAAGATATCCAGTGGCATTTCATTGGCCATCTGCAGCGCAACAAAGTAAAACAGATTGTACCGCTGGTCAGTTTAATTCATGGCGTGGATAGTTTTAAATTGTTGTCTGCTATCAACCAGGAGGCTGCCAGGAACAATCTGGTAATAGCCGTTTTGCTTGAGTTTCATATAGCCGCAGAGGATAGTAAATTCGGACTGACCTACGAGAAGGCAGAGGAGATCTTGTCGAATCCCGAGACGAAGGCCATGAAGAACATCCTGATCAAAGGCGTGATGGGAATGGCCACCTTTACCAGCGATGAAAAAATAATCCAACAAGAATTTGATCAGCTCTCAGCAATTTTTGCCAGGCTGAAGCAGCTATTCTTTGCAGGTGATGACCAGTTTTGCGAACTGTCCATGGGCATGTCGGATGATTTTCTCCTGGCAGTCCAAGCCGGAAGTACCATGGTCAGGATTGGAAGCAGTATATTTGGATCAAGATAATTGGAAAAACAAAACTTTTTTGGAATATGGTTATGCCAAATTTAGAGACAAATTTTATGGGTTTGACCTTGAGAAACCCATTGATAGCCGCAAGCTCAGGTCTGACAGGTACCCTGGAGCAAATTGTACAGCTCGAGAAAAGTGGTATTGGAGCGGTGGTGATCAAATCTCTTTTCGAGGAGCAGATCAGCAATGAAACCAATTTTCTGCTTCACCAGAATATGCAACAGAATGGCAATCCCGAAGCGTCAGCCTACATTGCCGGCTATACACGGGAAAATTCCTTGCAGCATCATCTCGAATTGATCCGAAGCTCAAAGGCGGCTGTAACCATTCCTGTCATTGCCAGCATCAACTGCTTTTCGGGCGAAGAGTGGGTAAAATATGCCAGTGAATTTGAAAATGCAGGGGCTGACGGGATCGAGGTCAACGCTTTCATCCTTCCGGCAGAGCGCAGATCCACCTCGGCAGACATAGAATTCAGGTATTTGGATATTCTTACCGAGATCCGGAAGCGGGTAAAGATTCCGGTAGCCATGAAGATCGGCAGTAATTTTACCAACCTTGTCAGCATGGTAGACCGTTTAAAAGCCAATGGCGCCTCTGCAGTAGTGCTATTCAATCGTTTTTATGAACCAGATATTGATATTGAGACACTTACTTTTGGAACAGCTCCAATTTACAGTTCGCAGTTGGAAATCTACCGAACGATGAGATGGATGGGAATCTTGTCGGGCAAGGTAAAAAACATTGATTTGGTAGCCTCTACCGGAATACACGATGGAGCAGCAGTGGTAAAAATGCTTCTTACCGGTGCCACAGCTGTACAACTCTGTTCTACGCTCTACCTGAACGGATTGTCTCAAACAGATCATCTCCTGAAATACCTGGGTGACTTCATGAAGAAGAAGGGGTACCATGCTGTTTCGGATTTTCGAGGTAGCATGAACTATTCAGCATTTCCAAACCATGCCATTTACGAACGTGCCCAATTCATGAAATATTTCTCAGGACACAAAAATCTTTGAAAATCAGGAATTTTATAGCGCTTCTCTTGTTGTTTGTTTCCGGATTCTCCCGGGCGCAGGACATCTCCATTGAGCCCAACCAACCCTCTGGCATTACCTATTGCAGGCAGGCTTTGTACGTTGCGCCCAATTTTAACATGCTATCTTCCACATCCGTTTCAGGGATGAAAATATCTTTCGGCACCGGATTTGTCCCGGGTGAGGATGAGCTAAAGCTGGTAGGGTATACCGGTATGGTCACAGGAACCTGGTTTGCTGAGCAAGGGTACATGACCTTTTACGGAGGGAGTACGATCAACGATTACATCCAGGCAATCAGAAAGGTTCAGTATGTTAACAATGCTACAGTACCTACCGTTGGCGTGCGCACCATCACATTTTCACTGGATGATACAGACTATTTACCCGAAACGCAGCATTTCTACAGATTTATACAAAAGCCGGGTATTACCTGGTCGACTGCAAAGTTTGAAGCTGAATCTGCTGCAATGAAATACCATGGTTTGCAAGGTTATCTTGCCACGATTACATCTGTTGTTGAAAATGCATTTATTCAGCAGAAAACCATGGGCGTAGGCTGGATCGGGGCCTCGGATGCTGCTACGGAAGGAGAGTGGAAATGGGTGACAGGTCCGGAAGGGAAGGAGAACAACGGACAAGGACGACTATTTTGGAGTGGCACTGGATACCAAGCCAAAACCATTCCTGCCACCTATGGACCAATTAACAATGAATATCATAACTGGAATCGTTGGAATGTTCCATTTTCAGCTTCGTTGGCTACTACCAGTTGGGAACCAAATAATTCCAACAATGAAGATTATGCCCACATCACCTATTTCCCAACCAATCCAAATGAATCTCTCAAATGGAACGATCTTGCAAATGGTGGTGCTTCAAGTGGCACCTACATGCCTGCCGGTTACCTGATAGAATATGGCGGGATGCTCAACGACCCGGTGGTAAACCTGATTGCAAGCATCTCCTTACATGTAAATACCATCTCCTTCAATCCCATCAAGGATTTTACAAAATGCCAGGGGGATGCCGTACAGCTGAACAAGGAGGAGAGCAAGGCAACCTATACCTGGAGTCCGGTAGCCGGGCTCTCCAATCCCGCCATCTCCAATCCCCTGGCAACTCCTGCTGTTTCCACACAATACAAAGTCGTTGCAGTGAATGGAATTTGCAACGATTCTGCCAGGTTTATGGTGAACATCCATCCATCTCCGGTTTCGCAGCTAAAAGATTTGGAGAACATCTGTGCCGGCAAAACCATCTCCTTGGATCCGGGACTTCATTCGGCCTACAGCTGGAGCAATGGTGCCACCACCAGGACGGTGCTAACCGGTGTGGCTGGCAAATATGTTGTCAGATTGACCAGCGACAAAGGTTGTACAGCCAAAGACTCAGTATTACTGGTTGTTCAGCCCTATCCGAAAATGAACCTGTCCGGACTGAATCCCCTGATTTGCGGATCCAAGGCAGTGACACTCAATATTTCCAAAGACAAAGGGGAGTGGCTGATTACCAATTTGAGCACCAACCAGCAATTCTCCTCACCTGCAATACAAGTCAATGCCTTTGGTGCCTATCCCTTCAGGATAAATCTTAGCGATGCATATGGTTGTAGTGTAGATACCATTCCCGTGCTGGCATTTCGAGACAATCCGGCTGTTCAGTTGGGGAACGACACCACCATTTGCAATCCTGCCAAAATTGTGCTGGATGGCGGCGCAGGATTGAATACCTACCAATGGTCTTCGGGAGAAACATCTCGGAGGATTGAGGTTACCAGCCAGGGTAAATACGGTGTTCTGGTTAAAAACAGTTACACTTGCTTTACCAGGGACAGCATTTATGTCGCTTTCACCGACAAGCCAAAGTTAAACCTGGTGGGATTGGATGCCCTTATTTGTGGCAGCAAGAGCACCATTGTCAACATTACGGTAGACAAGGGCAACTACCAGCTGACCAGTAAGAATAGTTTGGTCAAGATAGATGGACTAAATGCTACAGTACCTGCATTCGGCAATTTTCCTTTTGGATTCAATTCCACAGATCAATATGGATGTCGTACAGATACCTCATTCTCCATCGGATTTTTCAAGATTCCCCAGGTGAAGTTTACCATAGATGAATCTGAATGCTATGGTTACAATCTTGAGGCAACCTACATTGGAGATGCAGTGATCCCCAATGCCAGATTTACCTGGATTTTTGCGGGTGATACCATCAGCAGCAAAATGGGTCAGAGCATCGAAACCATTCCCCTGGGAGTGGGGCAATCGAAGAGGGACCTGAGCCTCACAGTCCTTGAAGATGGTTGCAGCAACAGTGATGCAATCAAGGACATACATGTCATTCCAACACTTGGACTGTCGGTGGTCAAGGGGGTGCAATGCCTTCCAATGACCTTCGATTTCAAGGGGTTTAATACAGAAACCGGCGTACAGTATCGCTGGGATTTGGGGGATGGAACAACTGCTGTAACCAAGGATGTTGCGCACAAATATGCCAAGGATGGGCATTACGATGTTTCATTGACGGTAACCACCGACAAGGGTTGTTCCAATACTGCAGAGATCAAGAAAATGGTCTATGCTGCACCGGTTCCGACTGCCGGATTCACCATGCAACCCGGTCTTTGCCTGAATCCAGGCAAGGATACAGTAAGTTACAAAGGTACTGCCCTGGCTGCAGACACCTACCATTGGGATTTGAAGGCTTTTGACCCTGAAGAGATCATACACTCTCCGGATACTACTGCCGGTCCCCTTGTTTTTGAACTCATCAACAAGCCAAAGGCTACAATCTCTCTTTTTGTGGTATCCAGTTATGGATGTCAAAGTCCGCTGGCTTCGCTGGAAGTCAAAAGAAAGCCACTCTTCTCCTATGAATTGTCCGCCGTTGAGGGATGTGCTCCACTGCTGGTCAACTTCAGCGCAAAGCCGGATGATCCTGTTGATCAGCTTGATTTTAATTGGGTTTTTGGGACAGGT
>CAZVTL010000090.1:0-6542 GCA_964630075.1 uncultured Tangfeifania sp. | reverse complement strand
ACACCGATTATTGGAATAGTTTAACAAAGTCACTTGATTTTAATTGGGTTTTTGGGACAGGTGAGAACGGAACCGGAGCAGAAACTGATCATACTTATGTGACACCAGATTTGGTACACGATCTGGCGCTGTCAGCCATTTCGTCTGTAACAGGATGTGCAGATTCAATTTTCAGAGAAAAGCAGATTGTTGTGCATCCCAATCCCAGGGCGGGTTTCGGCATGGATCACGACATCGTGTACAACGATATGCCCACCGTCTCTTTTGAGGATAAAAGTACAGATGCCATCAACTACTACTGGGATTTTGGCGATGGACTTCATTCCCGGGAGAAAGATCCGGTCCATAGCTACGATGTAGTTGGAAAGCGCAAGGTGATACAGACCGTATACAATGAGTTTGACTGTCAGGACACAACTTCAAATTATGTGCTGGTGGCATTCAACAAGATTTTCGCTCCGAATGCCTTCGCACCCAATGCTGTTGCAGCGATCGACCGGCAGTTTATCCTTTCATCGGAAGGTATCATGAAAGAGGGGTACCATCTTTCCATCTTTAGTAGATGGAACGACAAGGTCTTCGAATGCAAAAATGAAATAAAGGGTTGGGATGGGAAAATGTCCAATGGAAATTTTGCCCCAGCCGGTAACTATATTTGGATCCTGGAGTGCTTCGACTTTCTGGGGCGTCCCCATCGGCAGTCCGGATTGATTACACTTGTTTTTTGATGCTTTATTTTTATCTTTTGGCTTTGATTCAAGGGTACTGACTACATGTTAAAACTTTGGCTGACCATATTTTCCATTCTCTTGTTTGCCAGCATCGTTGCTGCGCAGGCGATTTCTGATGTCTGTGTCAAATCGACGGAGGGGAAAGATTTCTGGTTTGGCTTTATGGAGAGCAGGCACCACCAAACTGGCCACTACCTCGAACTGACCCTTACCTCCATCCACCCCTGCAAGTTCAGCATGTACATCGGCAAATCACCCAATCCCTACATCACCGGCGTTTTGCAACCCAATGTGCCTTTCCGGTACAAGCCTCCCTGGCAGAATATTGAACCCATTGGCTCCGAAGTGGTTGAAGCAAAGGCCATTCATATCGTCTCTGATATGCCGATGAACATTTTTGCCATGAACTGGAGCCCCAGTTCAGCAGATGCTGCAGTGATCTTTCCGGTGGATGCGATCGGAGATGAGTATTATGCAGTCTGTTATGAGCCTAATCTTAATGCAGTGGTGGCCTCAACTGGAAATGCGACGGGTAAGAACAGCGAATTTCTTATTGTAGCTACAGTTGATAATACAAAAATTTCGATTACTCCTTCAAAAGTTACAGATAAACTTCGCCCTGCTGGTGTGCCATTTGAGGTCATTTTAAACAAAGGGGAATTGTATCAGGTACAATCAATGAACAATGTTAATCTTGCCGGGCAAGGTGATTTAACGGGTAGCTATATTAAGAGTAATAAACCTATCGCTTTTTATTCCGGCTCATATTCGACGACCATTCCAATTTTAGCAACCAGTGCTTGGGATCACCTCTATGAGCAGATTCCCCCCGTTCGATCCTGGGGCCGAAAATATGTGACGGTGCCTTTAAAAGGAAGATCTCAGGATGTTTTCAGAATTGTAGCCTCGGTCAAAACGAATGTAAGGATAGGAAATAATCCTCCCATTGTTATCAACAAGGGAGGTTTCTATGAGTTTACCTTAAAGCAGGACCAGCCCACCTTGATCGAGAGCGACTACCCGATTCTTTTGGCGCAATACATGGTTTCTAACATTGTGGATAAACCTGCAGGCTGGGTAGGGACCTGGGACGGAGACCCCCTGATGTTGATTATCAGTCCGGTAGATCAAACCCGTGAGAATGTTACCTTCGTGGCCTACGACTCGCCCAATATCAGCAGCAAATATTTCGTGAATGTCGTTACGAAGCTGGAATCTTCTCTTTTCATTACACTGGATGGCTCAGTGATCAATTTTACAACGCTGCCCAATACCGGATATTCCTATGCCCAAATCCCAATTACAAAAGGGAATCACAATCTTAACTCAACGGTTCCGGGGCATGGTTTCATTGCCTATGTCTATGGATACGGAGGGGTCGAATCCTATGGATATGGGGTTGGTTTTAACCTGAATATCAAGCTGGATCTTGGGGGTGACATCTATTTTACAAATGACACCATCCTGCTTTGCAAGGGACAGGCAAAGATTCTGGATGCCGGATCCCATTTCTCCAAATTTCTTTGGAATACAGGTGATACCACCCAAACCGTCTTCGTGACCAAACCCGGACACTCTTGGGTAAAGGCTACCACCACCGATGGATGCAGCATGATCGACAGCATTTATACCTATTTGAGTGATCCGGTTGTTAAACTGGGGAACGATACCACCATGTGCAACCCCAGGAGCCTGAAACTGGATGCCGGAGCCGGTTTTGTCTCCTACAAGTGGAATACTGCTGACAGTGTGCGTTCAATATCGGTTCAGAAGCAAGGCATGTATGGACTTACTGCCCAGAATAAATATGGATGCAATTGCAGTGATTCCATTTATGTCTTTTTTGTTGACAAGCCAAAAATTAACCTGGCAAGCCTCGATACACTCATTTGCGGCAGCAAGGTCGCAAACTTGAAGATTTCTGCCGACAAAGGCAGTTACAAACTAAAGACAGATAATCCACTGGTTCAGATAGATGGATTAACAACAACAGTTCCCCAATATGGCAGATTTCCCTTCACTTTCACAGCGACCGATCCCTACACCTGCTTCTCGGATACAACCTTCCGGGTGGGATTTTTTGAAATTCCCAAACTCAACCTGGGCCACGACACCACCATTTGCAATCCGCAATCCATTACCCTGGATGCCGGACCGGGTATGGCCACCTATCTCTGGAATACCAAAGACTCTGTGAGGAGCATCACTGTAAAAACACCGGGGAATTATGGCGTACAGATCAAGAGTATTTACGGTTGTTACAACATTGATAACCTTTCTGTCAATTTTGCGGATGTACCCCGTCTAAATCTTAGCCAGCTGGATACCTTGATTTGCGGAGTAAAATCCACTACCGTGGATATTTCAGTGGACAAGGGGGAGTTTTACCTAAGCAGCCCAGATCCCTCCGTTACCATCAATGGGCTTTCGACCACAGTTCCAAAATTTGGTACCTTCCCATACCACGTCAGGGCAAAAGACCACTATGCCTGCGTCTCCGATACAAATTTCACGGTAGGATACCACAAGATTCCCACGGTGGTCATCTCCGTAGACGACACCACCTGTTATGGATATAGCCTGGATGCCAAGTACCTGGGTGACGCAGACCCAACCATTGCAAGGTTCACCTGGGTCTTTGCCAGGGATACCCTGGCACAGGAGATTGGCAAGACCCAGATCTTTGTGAAACTGGGTATGGACCGATCCAAACGGGATCTCTTTCTGAAAGTGGATGAACGAGGTTGCGACAACAGTTTTGTAATCAAGGAGATCAATGTAATCCCGGACCTCGATTTTGTGGTGTCGGATACGCTGCTTTGCCAGCCTTACAAATTTGATTTCAAGGCCACCAACTCTGAAAATGTGGTGGATTATCTCTGGGATTGGGGGGATGGTACAAATGAGCACAATTCCAGTGCCCTCTCCCACAGTTATGCAAAGGATGGTTTTTATACGGTTCAGCTAACGGCGACGACCGACAAGAAATGTATCAACACGGTCAGAAAAGATAGTTTGCTCTATGTGGCACCCATACCTACCGTAGGGTTTTCTTTGCAAGAGAACATCTGTCTGGGACTTGGCCCTGATTCTTTGAGCTATGTTGGCTCCGCGGACGACAAGGACCATTACAAGTGGGACCTGACTGCTTTCTCTCAGGCAGAGATTATCCAAAATCCGGGGGATACAAAGGGACCACTGGTATTCAAAATGGTTGAAAAGCCGAATTCGGAGGTGAAATTGCAGGTGGTTTCAAAGTATGGATGCATTAGTGAGATCAAGTCACTGTTGATGAAGAGAATACCATCCTTTTACCTGCAGGCTGAAGACAGCATGGGTTGCATCCCCTTTGAATTGCATCTTGATGCTTTTACCCGTGAAAACATGGATCAGGTCGACTTTTCCTGGAATTTGGGGGATGGGAAGTTCGCTTCCGGACCCACGGTAAACCATACCTATCCTGATCCTGACAATAGCTATGATGTTACGCTCTTCGCCAGTTCCAATACGACAGGATGCAAGGATACCCTCTTCAAACCCGCGTTTGTCAAGGTTTTTCCACAACCTGCTGCCAATTTTGACTTTGAACCAAAGGTCTTGAGCAATGAAAGCTCTGTGGCGGTCTTCACCAATCAATCCAAAGGATCTGACCATTACAGCTGGCAATTCGACGATGGCTACACCACCCACCTCGAAAATCCAACGCACGATTTTAAGGTGGTAGGTCCCAGGAGGATTTTGCTGGAGGCCAGCAACGAATTCGGTTGCATTGACACTGTTTCAAATGAAATATTGATCGCCCTTAACAGGATTTTTCCACCCAACGCCTTTCTCCCCAATGCTCCGAACAGTGCTGACCGCGAATTTTTCCCCTGGTGCAACGGTGTTCTGGAAAAGGGATATACACTCAGAATTTTCAGCAGGTGGAACGATGTGGTTTTTGAATGCAAGGATCAGTTAAAAGGGTGGGATGGCAGGTTGAAGGATGGCTCCATGGCTCCCCCGGGGAATTACATCTGGATGCTCTATTTTCAGGATTTCATGGGAAAATTCCACAACCAGCAGGGAACGGTTACATTGATTTATTGAGGCGATTTGTTATTTTTTGACCGGCAAAATTAGATCTTTGCAGCATGATCAGGTATGGGTTATTATTGGTTTTTGTTTTGCTGGGCTTTTCCAAACTCTGGGCGCAGAATCCATGTGTCAAATCGACCGAAGGGAAAGAGTTCTGGTTTGGCTTCATGGAAAACCGCAACTATCAGGTACCGCAACCACCTTTTTATTTGCCAATTGTACATTACACAGAGATAACTCTTGTCTCTGAATATCAATGCAGTGTCGATATTTTCATTGGAAGATCAGCTATACCTTCCTATTCCGAGACAATATATCCGAATATTCCATTGCCGGTTAGAATACCATGGAATGATGTGGAAGCCATTGGTTCAGAAGTTGTTCAGGAAAAGGCTATTCATTTGGTTTCAGATAATCCATTAAATCTATACGCTTTGAATTGGTGCGAGAATTCAGCTGATGTAGCTGTAATCTTTCCCACTGAATCATTGGGAACGGAATATTTAACCATGTGCTACACGCCCAACCTGGATTACTATTACGATGAATTTGGTTTTGAGTATTACCGGAGTGGCCGAAATAGTGAATTTTTAATAGTTGCAACGGAAGATAATACCATTGTGACTATAAATCCTTCCAAAATTACAGACAAGTTGAAAAATGCAAATGAGCCTTTTTCTATTAAACTCAACAAAGGGGAGTTGTATCAGGTTCAATCATTAAACCATCCCAATCTTATTGGACAGGGCGACCTGACAGGAAGTCATATCTCGAGTGATAAGCCAGTTTCAGTATTTTCAGGTTCTTTAGCGACTACCGTGCCTGCCGATTTGGGTGTCTCAGCATGGGATCATCTGTATGAACAGATGCCCCCTTTGCCAACGTGGGGGAGGAAATTTGTCACTGTTCCGCTGAAGGGCAGATCGAAGGACGTTTTCAGAGTATTGGCATCACAGAATAACACAACAATTAGAGGAGGAGCAAATGAGGACATATTATTGAATAAGGGTGAATACCATGATTTTGAACTAAATGCCGCAACCTTAGTTGAGAGTGATCATCCTGTATTGTTGGCTCAATATATGATCTCCAATAGTGTAGATCGTCCGCCAGGATATACAATGTACAATTGGGATGGAGATCCTTTTATGGTCATGGTAAGTCCTGTTGATCAAACACTTGATTCTGTGACGTTTGTTGCATACGATTCAAATAACATCTCAAATAAGTACTATGTAAACGTGGTGGTAGAAAATCAAGCTGCAGATCAAATATTTTTGGATAGTAAGCCGACATCCTTCGCCCCATTGGCTAACACCGGATATTCTACAGCACAATTTGAAATTGGCAAGGGCATTCACAATCTTCAAAGCATGGATTCTGGTAAAGGATTTATCGCTTATGTATACGGATATGGTAGTGTAGAATCCTATGGTTATGGGGTTGGTTTCAACCTCAATGTCAAGTTGGACCTGGGTGGGGACCTCCATTTTGCAAAGGATACCATACTCTTGTGCAAGGGAGAGAGCAAAATATTGGATGCAGGTTCGCAATTTTCGACCTATCAATGGAATACAGGGGAAACCAGCCAGAAAATCAGTGTAAACAAGAAGGGATATTACTTTGTGACTGCCAGCAACAGTAGTGGATGCATGAAGCAAGACACCATTTATGTATATGAGAGCAATCCGGTCATCGATCTGGGCAGGGATACCACCTTTTGCACCAAACCCC
>CAZVTL010000089.1:0-13724 GCA_964630075.1 uncultured Tangfeifania sp. | reverse complement strand
CTCACTCGAAAACAACCTGCTGGTTGTAGCTATTCTGGATGCTGCACGAAAATCTGCCAAAACCGGAAAAAGTGTAGCCTTTCAATAGAAATCACAGCATCCTGCCGGGAAGAGAGGTCAAATTTGCCGTAGAATGATCTCTTCCAGTGATCTTTTGGGAACATGGTGTACCTGGTTTGCGTCCCGCCAGTATTTCACATCACCGTGGATCATCTCCTCCAATACCACCTCCTCTTTGGGTTTACCCAATGCAAGTACCTGGACAATTTCGAATTGCCCGGGTAGATTGAGTATTTCCCTGAGATTCTTTCGGTTGACGGAATAGATGATGCAACCCCCAAAACCGGCTTCTGTGGCACCCAGCAAGATGCTTTGGGTCGCAATTCCGTCGTCACAAAAGTAATTGGACGAAATCGAGGTGTCGTGCAGCATCACAATGTAGGCAGCTGGACGTTCCCCCTCCTCCGGACCATTCCATTCGGTGAGATATCCTGCCCAGGCAAGCTGTTCGAAAATCAGGGCATTGTCCGACTCTTTTGTACAAAGAATGTACTTTAAGGACTGCGCATTGCGGCCAGAGGCTGAATTGCGGGCAAGATCGACCCATTCGCGCAAAATGTCCATGCTGATTTTTTCAGTCTGGTAGAATCGGCGGTAACTACGGTTTCTCAATATAAGCTCCTTGATCATGATTGTGTCTCTATGGTTTTATTGTTTTACCTGAATTCCTGAGAACCATTGTGTTCTACAATATTCTTATCCCGGAAATGATCATTTCAACTTCCTGAAGGTCAGAGGGTGGCCTCCCCATAAAAAGCCAAAGGTTAATTTTCAGCGATTCATTGGAATCCAAAGGAATGTTGGCACCACGATAGCTCCATCGCTTCAGCATCTTGCGGTTAGCCGGAAGAAGGGTTGAGTGTCCTGTAAAACTGGCGAAATCTATCCGGCCGGATTGCCAGTTGAACCAATGTGTTGTTTGGGAATTGGAGCGTTTGATGTCAAAACCTTTGGTATTGCCCGAAATGGTACTTGGTTGAACCGAGAAATGACCATTCTTTGCACCATCTACTCCCCACCTGGAAAATTCAATGTCAACCTCTTCCGTATCACTCTGATAGGTGAAAAGTCCGCAGACCACGTTCTTATCCAGCAGGTCGATCCTGCTGTCCACAAAGAAAACATAACGACCCAGCCCGATAGTCTCCAAAAGGGTTACATTGGCACAATACCATTTGCCCGCTCTATGGGTGATCCGAAGATGAAGCCTGTTATTTTCATCCAGCCACACATTTTCGCGGTGGTCGGAAAAGTAATTTGGACCGGGGCCCCTGGGTATTCCTGCGGAAGTTCCAACTTCCCAATAATGTCCCGAAAAATAGATAATTCTTTTGCCATTGACGATGGAATCGGTCGCTGCAGGCTGGGTCTCCTTGCATCCACCAAGAGACGGGAAGAGAAAAATAGTGCAGCACAACAGGAAAAACCTCAAACCCATGTTTCAAAATATCTAAAAAATGACAATCGATTCTTGCCAATATCAGCGTGGCATTTATTTTTGAAAATACTTTTTAATCAATTCTATGAGTGCAGAAGTTTCGATGGGCTTTGATATATAGTCGTTGCAACCAGCAGCCAGTGCAATAGCCCTTTCTCCGGGCATTCCAAATGCGGTTTGCGCAATGATGATCACCTCCTTGTTGAATAGACGAATCTGGCGCGTGGCTTCGTAACCATCCATCCCCGGCATCTTAATGTCCATTAAAATCAGATCGATATCCGGGTGATTCCTGCAAATCTCGACTGCTTCGGTTCCGGAAGCTGCCCCCAGGATCCTGTTGCTGAATGCGCTGGTTAGGATACGAATCAGAATTCCCGAATTTTCGTTGTCTTCCGCTATCAGTATTTTCAGGTTTTCTATCTGGTCTGTAACATGATCTGCAGGAGCGGCGGAAGCTTTATCGCTCAAATCTGCCGGAGTGGGTTTACTTGGTATGGTAAAAAAGAAAGCAGATCCCACTCCTGCTTCACTCTCTACCCAGATCTCTCCCTTGTGGTGTTCCACAAATTCCTTGCACAGGTGCAATCCCAATCCGGTACTGTGTTCTCCTTCCGTGCCAGGCCGGCTGTTGTTCACATTGAGGCGAAAAAGGCTGGCAATCATTGCCTCACTCATGCCGATTCCGGTATCCCTAATGACGATCACAGAGCGCATATTTTCAGTATACCCGGCGGAAATGAGCACCTTACCACCTCTTTGTGAAAATTTGATGGCATTGGAAATCAGGTTACGGAGCACAGACTGGAGCATATTGGTATCAGCAAAAACCTCGTGGTCTCCAGCAATATCTACAATAACCTGTATCTCTTTCTTCCGGAGCGTATCGTAGAGCAGTTTGATACACAATTCAACGACGCCCTTCAATCCAATGGTTTCAGGAAGGTAGACCGTTTGTCCCTGCTGCATCCGTGACCACTCCAACAAATTCTCCAGCAGATTGAAGATATTGCGTGCAGATTCGTTGAGATCGACGAGCATCTCTTTTTGCTGCTCAGCAGGCAATTCAACATTTTCATCTGCCATCAACTCCGTTAGTCCCATAAAACCTCCCAACGGACCCCGAAGGTCGTGCGCAATGATGGAGAAGAATTTGTCCTTGGTCGTGATCAATTCCTGAAGTTGCTTGCTTTGCTCCCGGAGTACAATGCTTTGCCTGTAAAGCTGCAAGTGTGTTTTCACCCTGGCAGCAACCTCGTCGGCCTGAAATGGTTTGGTGATAAAATCCACACCGCCGGATTTCAATGCTTTCACAATGTCGCTGGTATCGTTCAACGCACTGATAAAAATGACAGGTATTTCACCCAATCCAGGCATCTCCTTTAATCTGCGGCAAACTTCGTATCCATCCATGTCAGGCATCATGATGTCCAACAGGATCAGGTCTGGCTTCTCCTTGGAGGCTACCTGCAAGGCAAGATGGCCGTTGGGTACCGGACGAACTTTGTACCCCTCTCCTTTGAGGATATCACCCAGCACCTTGAGATTGGCCGGTATATCGTCAATGATAAGAATGCTGGGGATCTTTTCTTCCAATGGTAGTAAGGAATTCATCTTTTTTTCTCCTTTCTGTGTAAAATCTCCTGCAATTGGTCGTAATCGTAATTGGCAGCCAGCTCCATCAATTTTTGGGCCAGGACCGGATGTTCCTTTTCGTTGCTTTTTGTCAACTGAATAAACAGATCAAGATCGGCAATATCCAAAGCATTCTGCATTTTCAGCAACAGACTGTTGGGCATTTTTGCCATATCCATGTCGATGGCCTCTTCGTTGATGCCATAGTCAACCATCGATGCAACTTTTTCCATGTCATAAATGTACTTAATACCCAGTATTTTCCCAATAGTATTGAACAATTCAATTTCCCTGAATGGTTTCCGGATAAAACCCTGTATTCCCAGCGCCTCAATTTTCTTCAATTCGTCTTCGAAAGTACTCGCAGTCAGCGCTACAATCGGTGTTACCTTCCCCTTGTCGGTGGCTTTGATACGCCTGGTAGCTTCGTAGCCATCCATTACCGGCATGCGCATATCCATCAGAATCAAGTGAGGGCTCCACTTTTCAAACTTTGCAATGGCCTCTTCCCCGTTGATAGCCTCCCTGGTTTCAAATCCTACCAGGTTCAACAAGGTGGAGGCTACTTTCAGGTTATCCTCCTTGTCGTCGACCACCAGGATGCGATAGGTCGACTCCGGATTTTCAATGCCAATAACCCCTCTTGCGGTATTTCGATCCACCGAATGAGCACTACCTTTTTGCATTCTTACCTGGAAGGTGAAGAGTGAACCTTTTCCAACTTCACTGGAAACAGTGATATCGCCCCCCATCAGGATGGCAAGCTCACGACTCAGTGCCAGGCCCAAGCCTGTACCGCTTCCCTTGCTGATCCCAGAACTTGTCTGCTCGAAGTGCCTGAATAGTTTCCCTATCTCCTCAGCTGGAATCCCCGGACCTGTATCATGTACCTCCACGGTCAGCAAATAGGTCTCCTGATCAATTTCCTCGGCCCGGCTTCTGACGGCAATTCCACCCTCTTCCGTGAATTTAAGTGCATTCCCGATCAGGTTGACGAAAATCTGGCGAAGTTTGCCCTCATCCACCAAAACATATTGTGGCAGATCCTCATCTCTTTCGCAGATAAATCTTAAATTTTTGGCGATGGTCCGTTCCTTGAAAATCATCTGAATATCATCTATCAGAGCATGCAGATCGATGTTGGAAGGGCTAATGACCACACGGCCCGCCTCGATTTTCGACAATTCCAGAATGTCGTTGATCAGTGCCAGGAGATGCTCCCCGGCATGAATAATTGACTTGTTGTACTCTTTCTGCTTGTCCGACAAAAGCTTATCACGATTCATCAGCTGCGAAAATCCAATGATGGCATTGAGTGGTGTACGTATTTCATGTGACATATTGGCCAGGAACATGCTTTTGAATTTATTGGCCGTTTCGGCCTCCTGCTTGGCCTTCATCAATGCCTGTTCCACTTTCTTTTGGTCTGTAATATCGCGGATAATACCTACTGCGTTCCATTGGTTGTTCATTTCAAAAGCGGACAGTGATAGCTGGATTGAGATCTCCTGTCCTGTTTTTGTCAGGGCTTCCAGATCCATTGTTTTGCCAATGGCGGCTCCATGACCTGTTTTCTGGAAACCTGGGAAAGCGGCTTGATGTGCAGAATGATAACGCTGGGGAACAATAAAATTGTGCAGGTTTTGACCGATTGCTTCTTCCCGGGTGTAGCCAAATATGCGCACAGCTGCCGGGTTCCAATAGGAGATGACACCTTCGTGGTCCATCATCAGAATGGCATCCTGGGCGGAATCGGTGATGGATCTAACCAAAAGCTCACTTTCACGAAGTTCTATCTCGGCCTGTCTGCGTTCGATGGCTATCGCGATCTTGCTGCCGGCAGAATCGAGAAATTGAATGTCACGTTCGGAATAGACATTCTTCTTTTCGTAGTGTTGCAACACCAAAACACCTATTGTCCTGGAGGGTGTCTTCAGGGGAACACCAATCCAGGAGGGGGAAGGAGAGCCGACCCGTTCGACCTCCCCCTGCACAAACAACTTTTGAAAAAGCTCTTCGGAAAAGAGCAATGGCTTTCCTGTTCGGAATACATAGGCAGAACAACTTTTCCCCATTGCCAGTGGTTCCGGGGTTGTATCGAACTGATCCACAAAATAGGGAAAACTAAAGAGTCCGGTCTTGGAATCATGTATGGCCACAAAGCAATTCTCGGCATAAAGCACTTTACCCAGCGACTGATGAATCAGTCTCAACAATTCGCTGAGGTTATCGGTCTCTACCAGACTATGGGTCATTTCACTCCTTACCTGGCTTTCGAGTTCCGTTTTCTTTTTACCTGAAATCTCTAAAGATACGCCAATGAGCGCCACCGGCACTCCATCAAAATCTTTGATAACAGATGCAGATACGTACACCGGAAAATCAGTGCCATCTTTCCTTCTGTTCAACACTTCTCCCTGCCAGCCACCTTCGAGGGTGGAAGGGAGGATGACATCCACCAGCTCCGCGCGATTTTGAGGGGAACGTACTATTTGGATGTTTTTTCCCAACAGTTCATGCTCCTCATATTGATAGGTCTTCAGAAAAGCATCGTTCACAAAAATGATGTTGTCCTCCATATCGGTGATGCTGATGCATTCGCTGACGCTTCTTACTGCATGGCTCAGCAATGCATAGGATTTCTCCCTGCCCTCCGACATATCCTCCTTGTGATGCGCTTTCAAGGCATGGTAACTCTGCCGCAATTCCGACAGTTCTTTTTGGAGCGAATCGATGGTATGGTTGGCTTCGTTCATTTGAGATGGGTTATTGCATTGTACCTTTCGTACACTGAAAGTTTTGAAGGGTAACAAATTTGACTCCGAATGGTTCAAAGCCTTCCCAATTCCTTTCGGGAAAGTTGTAAAAATCGACTGTACTTGTTCCGCTAAAAAATGCTAACTTGCTATCCCGATTGATTCTGCCCTTTAAATTTAAAATTTACAGCAAGGTATTCAGTAAATCCAACCAAAAATGAAACTGCAATTGAAAAAAGTGGATGAACGGTTTTTTATCACCCTACTCCGCATGGCCATAGGCTGGCATTTTTTGTACGAAGGAGCAACCAAGATATTCCAACCCGGCTGGAGTTCTTCAGGTTTTTTACTCCATACTTCAGGCTTTCTCTCTCCCTTCTACCATTGGCTTGCCAGCTCCCCCCTTTTGCTGCGGATGACGGATCTCCTCAACGTGTATGGACTGACCCTGCTTGGGATTGCCCTTTTTATCGGACTTTTCAGCCGGATGGCATCTATCGCCGGAGCCTTGCTGTTGACATTGTACTATTTTGCCTATCCCCCTTTCGGGAATCTGGTCATGAACAGTGAGGCACATCTCTACATTGTTAACAAACTTTTTATCGAAGCAATGGCATTGTTGTTCCTTTTCATTTACAAGGAACGTGGGTACAGTGTGGACCATTTGATACAAAATCTTCGAAAAAAATTACCTGCAGATATCAAAGGTGCTGAAAACGGCCAGTCGCGCAGGGAAGCACTGAAGAACCTTGCCACGCTGCCTGTTTTGGGCGCGATGGGACTTGGAGCAGTAAACCACTTTCGATCCTCCGGCGCAGATGTGATGTCGGGTGCAACCATTCAGGTAAAGCAGACGGCCCTCAATGAACTGAAGGGGGAACTGCCAAAGGGGAAGATCGGAAAGCACGAGATCAGCCGGCTTGTCGCCGGAGGCAACCTGATTGGTGGTTGGGCACATTCACGGGACCTGATCTATGTTTCCACCCTCTTCAAGGCCTACAACACCGAACAAAAGGTCTATGAGACCTTGATCCTGGCAGAACAAGCCGGCATCAACACCATCAACATCGGTTATGCCTCGAATCCTCTGCTGGCCAAATACAAAAAGGTAACCGGGAGCAAGATCAAGGTGATCTCCCAGGTTCACCCCCACCTCAACAACAAGGAACTTGCCAAAATTGGGCCCGGCACCGATCCTGCCCTCTATTATGAATTTATAGACAAGGCCATTGACTATGGGGTAGACATCGTGCAGGTGCAGGGGAACTGGTGCGACTGGCTGGTGCGTGACAACAAGTTGGAAGTGATAGACAAGATGGTGGGCCATATCCGCCAGCAGGGTTACACCGCGGGACTGGCTGCCCATTCAGTCGAGTCGCTGATTGCCTGCCGCGACCAGGGTATCATTCCCGACTACTACATGAAGACCATGCACCACGACCAGTACTGGTCGGCCCACCCGCGGGAGAACCGCGTTCCGTTCGAAGTCGACGGGAAGAATTATTTGGACCACAACCGTTTCCACAACAACATGTTCTGCCTCTTCCCGGAGCGGACGGTAGATTTTGTAAGAACGGCCACCGTTCCGGTCATGGGTTTCAAGTTACTTGCAGCAGGTTCCATCGAACCCAGGGATGGCTTCCAATGGGCATACAGCAATGGCGCAGATTTTATCTGCGTAGGAATGTTCGATTTCCAGGTGGTCAGTAATGTAAACACCGCCATTGAAGTATTGGGCAAACTGGAACGGGAAAGGAAGTGGTACGGGTAAAAACTTCCGGTGAACGGAAAACTTCCTACTCCATGAAATAGAGGCAACCAAATACAGCATTCCTTTTGATAAAAACAATACAGGTTGAAAGCAAGCCATCGAAAAAGAGAACACCTGCACTTTTTGGTGCAGGTGTGACTCACTTTGGGTAAGGTTTATGCCTGGTAAAGGCGGATCTGAAATATTGTTCTTGGAACTTATTTCAGCTCCGAAAGATCAATTCTCGACAATAGAATTTTGTCCCCACGCAATGTTTCGCTAAAGAAAAACAGATAATTATTTACCTGATATGATCCCGTATTGGGGAAAAGATAATACTCCTTTTTTTCCATATCGCCAAAGCCTTTAAAATCACTCAATTCGCCATCCCCAATTTTTATATTGCCATATTCATATTGAAATAATGGCGTCCATGTTGTAGTTTTAATACTTGATGTTAGTGAAAAGGATGAAGTGTGAGACTCTTCACGTATGTTTTTAACCTCTTTTAAAAGCCAAAATAAATACTTACTATCAGACGATTCAATTACTGAGCTACCTGTCAGATACATATCGGCAGTAAGTGGCGCATTGTTAAAAAAGCCAGCTTTGCCAGATTGATCCAATTTTACACCATAGTTACGTTTTAAACTTCCATTGGCATCAAACTGAAACATATACACTCCTTTGTATATGCGCCCTTTCTTACTGGTACTAAAATCCTGCCCGTTGATAAATATATCGCCAGAAGAGGCAACTTCAATTCCATTGATTACAAATTTTTTACCATCAAATTCTACAAATTTCTTTTGTCCTATGGGTTTTGCTTGTTTTGCTTCAAATTCGTCGATGTTTGGTGCTGTTAAAAAATCAAATTTGCCATTTGTAATTTTTCCAACCAGAACATTGGTATATTTCAATTCATCCAATGGCAAATCTATATCATCTTGCGACTTTCCCATATCGGCAGAACCAATCGAAGCAATGGCCGAAACACCGCCCAGCAAACCTGAGCCTGCATTATTGGCTTCCGCCTTTTCTTGAGCAGAGGCGGATGTTGTAGCAACCATTTGCAGATTTTTGAACACATCGTTTGTATATTCTTTTGTGGGATTTTTGGTAATAGCAGATCCATAAACATACACTGAATTCTCTTTTTTGTAAGCTCCCAGCACCCTCCATCCGTTGGATGGAGAATTGAAAATAAACTTTTCTACTATTTTTCCTGTTGTCGAAATCCTTAGGTAGGTATAATTTGTAGGCGATGGGTCTGCCTCTTTTTTGTACAATCCACTTGGGGCAAAGATTACTATCCAATCTCTTGGCAAATCGTCGTTACTTACGAACTCATTTTCATCTTGAAGTGGAGCCGAGAAAACAATTTTTTGTGGGTATTGAAAATCAATATTATCGACAGTAGTCAAATTGACATTGTTATCGCAGCTAATAATGTCAAAATTCTGCATTTCGTTGTGTGTTTTCTTTTGTGGTTTTCCCGCAATTACCAATACCGAACTATCTCTTTCAATTTCATATGCACTAACATATGTGTACTTTAAATCATCCTCGGTCTTTGGTTTTACTTTTTCAAGTTGTTTAATATTTCGATAATACGATCCTGTTAACCAAATCCAGGTTCCCTTTGTTTGTTTTTTTCTAAAAACCAACTTTCCAAGCATATCGGAGCCTGCTGACAAACTGTTGGTTACAAATGATTCGCCCTTAAAATTGAACCACGTCCATCGAGTCCGTGCTTTCTCTATAAGTTCTTCCTCTTTTTCTGTATTTATCAAATTCAACTCTTTGTCGTAAGTATAAATTTCGTAGTTAATTTTACGTTTAGTCGTAGAGGGCAAAATATAAACCATCGAGACAGTTTCCTTTAACTTATCGGTTTCAATACCACCCAAATAACCATTTTTTGCTTTGCGCGAAATTGGATACGATTTTTCTAAGACGCCAACCTGAGCCGCGGTTTCGTTTGTTAAACTAAAAAAGAATGAAAGAAAAACGAGCGCAATTATCTTTCCAAACATCTTAAAATGCATTTTTTGAATTTCTGATTTCATAATGTCTTTTTTTGTGGGTTTTTTAAGTGAATTATTTTTGTTTCTGACCTCCTTTGTAATTTTCGCCTCCTGTTACACTCGTCTCTTTCCAGTTCAAGGATTTCCATATGATGATCCTCCTTTGATTCAAGAAGGGGTCTGTTGTCTGCCTGCGAAACAAGTGCTGCTGCGACCAGAAATGCGGCGATGAAGATGATTCGCACGATTGTTGAAGATTAGATTCAAGGTTCCATAAAATCATACGGTTGTCCATTGCTACAAGGATATGCTGATCTCTGCTATCTTTTGTGGCAGGCTTTTTGAGTAGCATTTCCATTTTGTTCTCTTTTGCGGTGGTTAAAAAATAAAAAACACAGAGTTCCTTGCAGTGTAATTGCTTATTACCCCCAGACACCTTTGTGCATGAGATCTGCCCGGAAACTCTGTGATAGTTCCAAAAATCCTCGTGTTGAATAAAAGGTGTTTTGAATAAGCAATTACAAGGGCAAAACTAACAGCGCTTGCACAATGAGGAAATAGAGTAATCATCGTAATCCCCTACGACTTTTACCCTATTTTAAGTGAAAAATCGGCCAAATACCAATAAATACCCACCTCAAAAGTGGGGAGATGTTTTCCAAAAGGATATTTTTTAGGAGCACTACAATACCGCCGGAGGAGCATGAAATTGATGCCAGAGCCCATCTTCCCGATGATTTCAGCAGATCCAGTTTATTGGTGAACGATGTGGTGCAAGGTGGAGATGATGGTCAGACAAGACCCTTTTTGATAGCGAAACTGATCAATCCTGCAATGTTGCCAACATTCAGTTTCTTCATCAGATTGGTTCGGTGCGTATCTACGGTTCGGTGGCTGATGTAAAGTTTGGTTCCAATCTCCTTGTTGGAATATCCCCCTGCAATTAACTGAAGTATTTCAGTTTCACGATCGGTGAGTATTTCCGTCATCTGGTGGGTGAAGGATGCCGGAGGGCTCTCTGTGTTCAGCAAAGAGCGCACCACTCCCTGCGAAAAGTATTGCTGCCCGATGGCCACGCTAAAGATGGCGCCAAGCAATTCATCCTGGGAACAGCTTTTGAGCAGGTAGCCGTTGGCGCCAAGCGCCATCAGGTTTTTAATCATTCCCGATGCTTCGTGCATGGACAAGATGATCACTTTTGTGGAGGGGGATACTTTTTTAATCTCCCTGAGCGCTTCGATTCCATTCATCACAGGCATATCAATGTCCATCAGAACAACATCCGGCTCAAGCAACTTCACCAGACTCAATGCATCACGACCGTTTTTCGCCTCCCCAGCCACCAGGATATCCTGCCTCTCTTTCAACAGCGCATTGAGTCCGTCAAGAATCAGTTGGTGGTCATCTGCCAGCAGGATGCTAATTCGCTTCATAGTAGTGGAATTCTGATGGTTACTACAGTTCCGTTACCCGGCGAAGATTCGCAATGGAGGGAGCCCTTCACGCCATCAATTCTTCCGGCAATGTTCAGGAGACCGATTCCCTTTTTCTCGTACTTTTCGACATCAAAGCCAATTCCATTGTCGGAAACATTGAGTACCACATAATTGGCCCGTCTGAGCAGTTGTACAACCAACAAATCTGCTCCTGAGTGTTTAAGTACGTTGTTGACTAGTTCCTGCAGAACCCTGAAAAGCACCAATTCTTCCTGATTTCCAATGCGCTCCCCAAAACCGGAATGCTCAAACTGATATTTGACCGGAGAATTGGCAAGATTCAGACTCAACGTACCCTCCACCGCGGCAATCAATCCAAATTGTTCGAGTTCTTTCGGCATCATCTGGTGGGAAATCGAACGTACCTCAGAACTTGCACTATCCAGCATGTGTTCGATCTTTTTGAAATCCTCCAGGTGATCATGGGTGGTAGCCTTGGAGGCCAATGTCCGGTAGTTTAACTTAATGGCGCCAATGGTTTGTCCCAGTCCATCGTGCAATTCGCGGGCGATTCGCCGGCGTTCTTCCTCCTGGCCTTCCAGGACTGCGTGCAGCCGGGCCTCCTGCTCGATGATCTTTTCTGCATCAAGTGCAGCCTTCTGCCTTTGCTGGTGCCTGTAAAACAGGAAGATGGCAGCACCTGTCATGGAGATCAAAACAAAAAGCAGCAGCAACAATTGTGTCCTTCCCTGGGTCAGCTTGATCTCTGCATATTCTTTCTCCTGCCTCGCCAGTTCCAAATCCTGCTCGAGCTTTTCGTTTTCGTACTTGGTTTGAATCTCAAGGATTTGTTGCCGGATCCTGGCATCATAGGCTGAGTCTTTTACCGCAATGTACTGCTTCATGTAGACGAAGGCACTGTCCAGCTGGTGGGTCAAAGCCTTCAATTTGGCCATGCCAAGCATGGCACTCGTCTCCTCTTCCAAAACGGAAATTTTGGAGGCTATCTTCAGCGCCCTGGTGAGCACTTTATGGGCCTCCTGGTACCTGCCCGTTTCGGTATAAACGGTTCCCATCCGCGACAGCGTGGAAGAGATCCCTTTCTGATCTCCCAACCGTTCCCTGATTTCAAGGGATTCTGTGAACATTCTGATCGCCTGGCCAAAATTCTGTTGTCCCATGTAAATATTGGCCATGTTGCTCAAATTCCCACTGATCAACTCCCCGTTTTTGATGGCCCTTGAAAGATAGAGTGCCTTTTCATAATAGGCCAGCGACTGGATGGTATCCTGCATTTTACTGTAAACATTGGCCATGTTGCTGTAGGTGGTAGCTTCACCCAGAGTATCCTTCAATTTGAGCCTGTACTGAAGGGCCATCTGATGGTATTCCAGCGATTTGGCCAGATCCCCCAGATTTTGATGTACAATGGCAATGTTGTTGAGACAATAACCGATCCACCTGTCCTGCCTCAACATTTCGTAAATTTTCAGTGCAGCCAGCTGATTTTGCAGGGCCTCCTTCAATCGCCCCTGTTTTTGGTCGATGATTCCAAGCTTGTTGTACAAAGAGGCCATGCCAGCCTGATCGTGCATCCTTTCCCTGATAAGCATCGATTCCTTCAAATGGGCCACAGCCTTTTTGTAATCTGCCTTGTCGATGTCAAGGATTCCCAAGTCATTGCAGGCCTGCGCTATCCCTTTGTCAAATTTTAGAGCACGGGCCATTTGCAGGGCCTGTTCACCAAACATCCTGGCAGAATCAGCAGAAATAAAGCGGTATTCCCAGCAAAGATTGCTCAACAAAAGAACTGTCGCAGTGTCTGTTCTGGCCCCCTGAAGCTGGAGCAATTGCTCTTTAACCCCGCCATAGCTTTCTGCAAAGTTCATCCAAAACAACAGGAAAATGATTGCTCTTTGGTAAATCTTCATGTTAGATCCGGTTATAGCCGTAAACATAATGACTTATATCGAATATTAAAATGGTTATTTGTTATTATTACAAAAATATTGGACCTAATACCCTTCTGAACAAATGGGTGGCAAAATTGAAAACAGTGCGGCTCTTAAGGCATTTTAGGTGGTTGGAGGCCTCGGAGACCTGGTTTCACCAAAGACAATCCTCTCTTCAAAAACATGACATCCTCTTCAGGTTTCCTTCCTTAAAACAGCACATTCACAAGAGGTTGGTTGGCTGAAGGCCTTGATGCCAGCCCCTATTTTGACATTGCCTATATTTTTCTTAATTTTCTGCATATTTTTCAACACCAAATTTAAGGTCATCAAACAGTTAGAAATGGAAAATAGAATGGCATTGCGTTCACTCGGGAATACGGGTATAATGGTTTCTCCCATCGGATTAGGCTGCTGGCAATTCAGCAAACAAAAAAATCTTGCCGGCAAGTTTTGGCCTACCCTTGAGGATGAGCTGATCGAAAAAGTAGTAAGACTTTCACTTGAAGGTGGTATCAACTGGTTTGATACTGCCGAAGTATATGGCAACGGAGCCTCGGAAAAGGCACTTTCAAAAGCCTTGCAGGCAGCAGGAAAGCGGCCGGGAAAAGTTATCATCGCCACCAAATGGTGGCCCATGTTCCGCTTCGCCTCCAACATCCCCAAAACC
>CAZVTL010000088.1:8400-13770 GCA_964630075.1 uncultured Tangfeifania sp. | reverse complement strand
TCGGCTATCGCCGGAAGCCTCATCATGGAGGAGATGGGGCACTTTTACAACAGATTCCTCTTCGTTTTCCCGGATGGAAAGATCGATTCCTACGACAAACGGCACCTCTTCTCGATGGGGGAGGAAAATCAATTTTTCGACCAGGGAACAGCAAGAGTCATCGTCAACTATGCAGGTTGGAGAATTGCCCTGTTTGTCTGTTACGACCTGCGCTTTCCCGTATGGTGTCGTACCATTCGTGACGCTGATTTGATCCTTTTTACGGCCAATTGGCCGGAAAGCAGGAAAATAGTGTGGCAGACCCTGGTGCCTGCGCGAGCCATTGAGAACCAGCTTTATGTTGCGGCAGCCAACCGTACCGGAACCGACGGATCAGGTATCAAATACATGGGTGCAAGCATGGTGGTGGACCCAAGAGGGGAGATCAACGGCAACATCGCTCCAGACCAGGAGATGGTCGTCAGCTGCACCTTATCTTTGGAGGATCTTCAAACTTTCAGGAAAAAATTTCCTGTGGAACGGGATGAAGATATTTTTACGATTTCTTGCTGAGCCTACTCTTCAAATCTGTTCCAGCACAGTGATGTTTCAATGGCTCTCCGCTTCTTTTCCGGTCCATTGGCCACCGAAGGATACCCGATTGGTATTAAAGCAATTGGCTCAAAATTTTCGGGCAGGTTAAACAGGCTTGCACAGGCATCGACGTTGAAATGACAGATCCAGCAGGTGCCCAGATCCAGCTCCGTTGCTGCCATCATGAGATGGTCAATGGCTATGGCAACATCAATGTCTGTATAATCTTTGCCATCCGTTGGCCGGTGCCACCCTTTGTCGTGATCGCCAATGGCCACAATGCAGGCAGGGGCACTCTTGAACCAGTCTCGGTGGTAGCATCCCTGAAGTTGGCTAAGGAGGGCAGGCTCAGTAACAACCACAAATTTCCACGGTTGAAAGTTTACAGCAGAAGGTGCCAGCAGCGCCGACTCCACTACTTCAATGATCTTTTCTTTTTCAACAGGGGTCGAAAGGTAGTTCCTTACCGAATATCTCTTCCGGGCAAGATCTTTAAAATTCATCATTTCTCTTCGATTTGTGCAGTTGCAAATTTACAAAAGTTTATGAATTCTTATCATGATGATGAAAGCTGTGCATCACCTAAAAGCTGCCAATTTGGAAGATTTGGAATTCAAGCTCTTCAGCCGGTAAAATATCAGTTGGAAATATGTACTTTTGCAGTCCGTAATTTTTCATTGCGGACAAGAAGATAAATTATACAATAGCAAGATGATCACTGTTTCAAATCTATCCATCCAGTTTGGCAAAAAGCCACTCTTTCAGGATGTCAATCTTAAATTTTCACCGGGTAATTGTTACGGGGTGATTGGCGCCAATGGAGCCGGAAAATCCACACTGCTGAAAATAATTGCCGGCGATCTGGCCTCGACAAAGGGGGAGGTACTCCTTGGATCGGGTGAGCGTCTTTCTGTATTGAAACAGGACCACTACGGATACGAAGAATCTTCGGTACTCGATGCCGTCATGATGGGGTTTGAAGAGTTGTGGCGAATTCTTCATGAGAAGAATATTCTCTATGCCAAAACTGATTTTACCGAAGCAGATGGATTGAGGGCAGCTGAACTGGAAGAGCGGTTCGCTGAAATTGATGGCTGGAATGCGGAGAGTGATGCTGCTTCACTCCTCAGCGGTCTTGGAATCAAGGAAGAATATCACCACCGGTTGATGAAAGATCTGAGTGGAAAAGAGAAGGTACGCGTACTGCTGGCCCAGGCACTTTTTGGAAAGCCGGATAATTTGCTCCTCGATGAACCAACCAACGACCTTGACCTTGAAACGGTCATGTGGCTTGAAAACTACCTGGCCAATTATGACAATACGGTGTTGATTGTTTCGCACGACAGGCACTTCCTGGATTCGGTATGTACCCATACCGTGGACATCGATTTTGGCAAAGTCCAGCTTTTTGCAGGCAACTACAGCTTCTGGTACCAATCGAGCCAGTTGGCCCTTCGCCAGCAACAGGCACAAAATAAAAAGGCCGAAGAGAAGCGCAAGGAACTGATGGAATTCATCTCAAGGTTCAGCGCCAATGTGGCAAAGTCGAAGCAGACCACCAGTCGCAAGAAGATGCTTGAGAAATTGAATGTAGACGAAATTCAGCCTTCCACCAGGAAATACCCGGGGATTATCTTCCTTCCCGACCGTGAGACAGGAAATAAAATATTAGAAATAAGAGGTTTGTCGAAGAGTATCAATGGGGAAGTCCTATTCAGGGATCTCGATTTCAATGTTGAGAAGGATGATAAAATAGTTTTTCTCTCCAAAGACCCAAGGGCAATGACTGCTTTCTTTGAAATCATCAATGGTTTTGACCAGCCGGATGCAGGAACCTATCACTGGGGGCAAACAATCACACACTCCTACCTGCCGCTGGACCACTCCAATTTTTTCACCAGCGATCTTAGCCTGGTCGACTGGCTGATGCAATTCTCGGATGACTCCAGTGAAATTTACCTCCGCGGTTATCTTGGAAAAATGCTCTTCTCCGGCGAAGAGGTGTACAAAAAGACTCAGGTACTTTCAGGTGGTGAGAAGATGCGTTGCATGATTTCAAGAATGATGCTGAAAAATGCCAATGTTCTGATTTTTGACAATCCGACCAATCATCTCGATCTGGAGTCAATCCAGGCATTTAACAACAATTTGATTACCTTCAAGGGCAACATTTTGATGGCTTCCCACGACCATGAATTTATCCAGACAGTGGCCAACCGTGTGATTGAATTGACGCCAAACGGAATAATTGACAAAATCACAGAATACGATGATTACATCTCCAACGATGAGTTGAAGGAGCGCAGGCGACTGATGTACAGACAATAGTGGATTTAAATTCACGATATATCACCTGAACAGCATCCATGATGCTGTTTTTTTTTGAAACAAAAGGAGGAGAGTGATAGGGAAATCCTCCCATTTCATTTTTTTTAAAAACTTGGTTATAAGTGAATAATTTCTCATCTTTGTTGTCTAACCTTACATAGAATTTTCCGGTTATTTTCATTTGTCATACTTAACCCCGGCGTATCATGATCACAGTCGTTGTCATTGATGATGAAATAATGTCCTTGAATTTATTGGCCTATTTGCTGGATAATTTCACCTCCATTCAGCTGAAAGTTGTTGGCAAAGCCATGAACCTGAACGATGGAATTGAATTGATCAAGCATACCAACCCCGACTTGGTTTTCCTTGATATTGAGATGCCTGATGGAAGTGGACTGGAGATTTTTAATCACCAGCTGTGTCAAAAAACCAAGATTGTGCTGGTGACCGGTCATGATCAGTATGCCATTGATGCCATCAACAAGCCGGTTGCCGGCTATCTGCTGAAGCCGGTAAATTTCGTTGATTTACAGGAGATCATCAAAAAAGTAGAAAGAATGATCCGCTCCGAACAGCAGCAACTGGAGCTGGAAGATCGGATCAATACCCTTGGAACCTCTGATGTACCCGGGAAGAACCTTATTTTTGATGTGGAAAGCGGTTTTATCGTTGAAAACACCAGGAACATTGAATACATTACCGCCGACCAATCCTATGCAACCCTGTTTACCTATGCCAAACGGGAATTTGTCGTATCCAAATCGCTGAAGGAGCTCGAAGCCTATCTGCCCAAAAATCAATTCTACAGAACCCACAAATCTTACCTGGTGAACATTTACTACATACGGAAATTCGTCAAGTCAGGAGAGAGCTACGTCTTGTTGAAAAGTGGGGCCAAAATACCTGTTTCGGTGAGAAGATCCGGTGTCATCTTCAATGAGATAAAGGAGATGCTGGTAAAGAATGATTAAATTTTGCAAAAAAAATTGTAATTTTGGGCCGTTCGATTTGTGTCAATAAAAAATGTGGGAATTATACAAATTTATTCCATAGTTGTGTAACTTTTTTATTCCCCAAAAGAGTCAGCTTTAAAAATATTTTGTATTGCGCACAATGGGATACATTAAAATTAAAAAAAAATAAACATGAGAAAATTTTTTTATCTTTTACTTATTGCGGTGGTACTTGGTACAACCGGGTGTAACCGCAAGGAGATTGCCAGGCTCAAGGCCCAAAATGACAGTCTGATGTTGGCTGGTGGATCAAAAGATGCAAATCTGGTTGAATTCGTGGATGCCTTCAACTCTATCCAGGCCAACCTGGATTCGATCAAACAGAAGGAGAAGATCATTGATAAAACTGCCAAGGAGGGATTCGAAGTGAAGGGTGATCGCAAAGAGCAGATTCAGAGCGACATCAACTATATTTACAACTTGTTGCAAAAAAACAGAATGCTGGTAGCCGAACTTTCTTCCAAGTTGAAGAAGTCAAATATCCATGCTGTTGAACTCCAAAAAATGATTGACAATCTGAACATGCAAATTGCAGAGAAAGATGGTCAGATTGCCAATTTGAAAGAGGAATTGGGGAAACTGAATATCCAGGTTCAAACCCTGAATACGCAAGTGACGGATCTGAATACCAATGTCTCCAATCTTAGTTCAGACAACAAGCAAAAGCAAAAAGTTATTGAAGAGAAAACTGCTGAGCTGAATACCGCCTATTTCATTGTTGGAACAATGAAAGAACTCAAAGAGACGAACATCATTCACAAAGATGGTTTTCTTGGTACGGCAAAGGATTTAAGCAACAACATCGATAAGTCACTGCTAACGAAAGTCGATGTTACAACGGTTACCTCCATTCCAATTATGAAGAAAAAGGCTACCGTGCTGAGTACCCATCCTGCAAGTTCATACAAAATTGAAGGAGAAAAGACAGCCGACAATTTGGTTATCATCAACCAGGCAGAATTCTGGAGTATGTCAAAGGTTTTGGTGATCAGCGTCAAATAAGGTGGTTTAAGCCATAAAAAAAAAAGCCGGTTTTCGACCGGCTTTTTTTTATGGCTTGAATTCAGCTTTACAGTAATTGATCCCCATCAGGTCGTAGAATTTGGTCAGTCGGTTCAGTCTGGTTTTAAATCCATCAAAATCCCTTGCTCCTTTTGGTGACCATACCACCTCTGCCAACGCGGCAGCCCTGGGGAATACCATGTATTCGACCTGCGCTGGTGTTTGCATGTATTCGGTCCAGACATTGCCCTGGGCACCCAATATATATTTGGCCTCTTCCTTACCCAATACGGCTGGTATCGGCTCATAGCCATACAACTTCTTCAAGGGTAAATATCCTCCGATCGCCAAAGGTTCTGTTTTTGGATCAGCTTGGTAATGATCCAAATAGCAATATTCTCCCGGTGTCATGACGACGTAATGCCTTTCCCGCGCGGCAGCAATGCCCCCA
>CAZVTL010000088.1:0-8390 GCA_964630075.1 uncultured Tangfeifania sp. | reverse complement strand
GCCCCCATCTTCGCCCCTCCACGACATCACTGCTGCGTTGGGTGCAAGGCCACCTTCAAGAATTTCGTCCCATCCAATCAGTTTCTTGCCGTTTTCATTCAGGAATCTCTCCATCCGCTGAACAAAATAGCTTTGAAGCTCATGCTCGGTTTTGAGACCCTCCTCCTTCATCTTCAGTTTGCAAACCGGACACTCTTTCCACCTGGTCTTCGGACACTCATCCCCTCCAATGTGGAAATATTCGCCCGGGAAAAGTGGGATAACCTCCTTTAAAACCTCCATTAGAAAGGTATCCGTTTTTGCATTTCCGGCACAATAGACATCGTCGAATACCCCCCAGGTGGTGCCAACCTCGTAGGGTCCTCCCGTACACCCCAGTTCGGGATAGGAGGCAAGGGCAGCCAATGCATGTCCCGGCATTTCGATTTCAGGCACCACTGTGATAAACCGGTCTGAAGCATAGGCAACAATCTCCTTTACCTCCTCCTGGGTGTAAAATCCTCCAGCCGGTTTTCCATCGTAACTGTTGCTTCCATAATGACCAACCAGGGTCTCTTTCCGTACCGATCCTACCTCGGTCAATCGGGGAAATTTTTTGATCTCAATCCGCCAACCCTGGTCTTCGGTAAGATGCCAATGGAAAGTATTTAACTTGTGAAAGGCCATGTAATCCAGGTATTTCAAGATAAATTCCTTGGGCATGAAGTGCCGTCCAACATCCAGGTGCAAACCTCGCCAGATAAATCGTGGCGAGTCCTTAATCTCTGCCGCTGGTACCACTACCTCCGATAGGGATTGTTTGACAGGCGGCATCATTTGTACCAATGTTTGTATGCCGTAAAAAAGGCCATTGGGGGAGGGGGATTCCAACAATATTCCCTTGGGTGTGACCACCAGGTTATAGGACTCCCTGGAGATGGACAATCCGGTGTTCAGTTTGATGAAAATCGATTTTTTTTCGGCTGCACCCGAAAAGGATACTTTGCATTTGATCTCGTACATCCCTTCGAGATGCCGGCTAAGGTCAGCAGTCACGCGGTGCATCTCCTTGCTGTCACTGTTGATCAGGATTTTGGTGCCAGAACTGATTTGAAACACACCTTCCAGGTTGTTCAACGAAGCAGGCTGAGGTATCAGCATAATATCAGGCCTTCGGATCTCCTCCTGACAAGCAGTTAGTATGGTGCCAATAAGCAGGAGGATCATTGCGAACAGTTGATTTTTCATATTTTGAATTATTGGATTTCAGGACAAAGCTAACCATTTAAGCCTAATTTTTAGAGATACTGGATCCAGCTTTTGACTGCAAATTGCCAGTTTTTTCAAAAAATTATTTAGAATGATTCAAAAACATTTGGAAATGTAAAAATCAGTACATATGTTTGCAGCAGTAAAACTTATTTGCACAGGATGATTTTTTTCAATTGTACCAATACCCGGGATTCAGAGAATAAGCAACAGCCTTGTTGCAGTGTTTCTGGTATTGTTTCATCCTTGCGCTCCATGTCTATGTTTATGCAATAGCCTTCTCACGGGCAATTACCTGTTTGAAGGCTTTCCAATCCATGTCTGCAAGGACAAATTCCAAAATTTCAAGTAAAATTTTAGCTATGCCGAAAATTGTAGTCAAATTCGGTGGGTCAAATCTTAGAAGTAAGGAAGAGATTCACCGTATCATTCAAGTCGTTAGGAATTACAATCAACCCCTAATTGTAGTTGTTTCAGCTTTCTATGGGGTTACCAATTACCTGATTGAAGCATTAGAGCAAGCCCGACACGATGAGTCGGTGGCGGCAAGAACTACCCAACACCTCTTTGATCTCAAAATCGGAATTCTGAACCATTTCATCACAGACCAAGCCTTGTTGAACGAAACAGTTTCCGCTGTGCAGCAGCAACTGGCAGACCTTGGCAAGTACCTCCAGGGGATCGCCCTGACGGGTGATGCCTCCAAAGGGCTGGAAGATCATGTGCTCTCATACGGCGAGCGATTGTCAGCCCTATTCCTGACGGGAATATTGAAATCACAGGGTTTTGAAGCACGGTCATGTTTTCCTGAAGCCATTGGACTGTTTACGGATGGGGAGTTTGGGAATGCTTCTGCCGATTTTCATCTTTCTACCAATGCCGTAAGAGAAGCATTGAGTGAGGATGTGATTCATGTGGTCCCCGGATTCTATGGGGTTTCGAAAGAGCAGAAAACAACCTTGTTCGGACGCGGAGGGAGCGACTATGCAGCAGCTGCCCTTGCCAGATGTGTCGGTGCTACCTCTCTCGACATTTGGAAAGATGTCAATGGATTTCTGAGCTCCGATCCCAAACTGGTCAGTAATCCGGTGTTGATTGAACAACTTTCCTACAACGAAGCAGCTGAATTGGCCTACTTTGGGGCCAAGATATTGCACCCACGGACAGTTGAGCCCTTAACCGATCCGCGAATTCCCATCCGGGTATTTAACATTTATGGTACACTGGCAGTAACTGCACCCCTCACCGTGATCAGCCGGGAGAAGTCGGTTCAATCGGGTGTTGTCAAAAGTGTGACCTACAGCGATGATTTTGGCTTGCTGAAGTTAAAGGGTCCAGGTGTTGGCCTAAAACCTGGAATCCTGGCAAAGGTTACAACCGCCTTGCACCATGCCGGAATTAACATCAGCTCTGTATTGACCTCTCAAATATCCATCAACATCCTTTTGGCCAAAAAAGATCTTCAGAACGCCTTTGCAGTGGTAAGCGCCATTGAATTGTCTGCAGTCGGTAAACTGCAAATTGAGGACGATATTTCTATCGTAGCAGCTGTCGGTCATGGAATTACGGATAACTATGGCATTGCAGCCCGAATTTTTACTGCACTGGCTACCGATGGAATCAATGTCATGATGAGCTGTTCAGGTGCATCTCCAATTGTAAGTTACTACCTCGTGCAATCCAACGACAGAACGGGTGCTGTAAAAGCCATCCACCGCGAGTTTTTTGAAAAGTAAACCACTTCCATTTTAAAAATCAATGATCATTTAATAAATTAAAACCATGAGTACACAAAAACAAAAATTCGAAACCCTGCAAATTCACGCAGGTCACACCCCCGATCAGGATACCTTGTCAAGGGCAGTGCCAATCTACCAGACGACCTCCTACGTGTTCAAAAGTTCGGAGCATGCTGCCAACCTTTTTGGCCTCAAGGAGTTTGGAAACATCTATACCCGTCTGATGAATCCTACTACCGATGTTTTCGAGAAAAGAATTGCGGCATTGGAGGGCGGAGTTGCGGCCCTGGCCGTAAGTTCAGGACATGCAGCTCAATTTATTGCCATTACCAACATTGCGGGTGCCGGCGACAATTTTGTCTCCTCTCCCTACCTCTATGGCGGCTCTTACAACCAGTTCAAGGTGACATTCAAAAACATCGGTATCACCGCAAGAATTGCTGCCGATTTGAACCCAGCGAGCTTTGAGCCGTTGATCGATGATAAAACCAAGGCCATTTACCTTGAAACAATTGGCAATCCAAGTTTCAATGTGCCTGATTTTGAAAAATTCGCAGCATTGGCTAAAAAGCATGACCTCCCATTGATTGTAGACAATACCTTTGGTTGCGGAGGAGCCCTATTCCGTCCTTTGGAGCATGGTGCCAATGTTGTAGTCGAATCTGCCACCAAGTGGATTGGTGGTCACGGAACATCCATTGGCGGAGTAATCGTGGATGGCGGAAACTTCAACTGGGGAAATGGGAAATATCCCGGATTCACAGAACCTTCAGAAGGTTACCACGGATTAAAATTTTGGGATGTATTCGGAACGGATGGCCCATTTGGCAACATTGCCTTCATCATCAGGGCCAGGGTAGAGGGTTTGCGCGATTATGGTCCTGCCATTTCACCATTCAACTCCTTCCAACTGATCCAGGGATTGGAAACACTCTCCCTCAGGGTGGAACGTCATGTTCAGAATACTGAAAAACTGGCGACCTGGCTGCAAAATCACCCCAAGGTGGCATCGGTACTCTATCCCGGATTGAAAACAGATGAGAATTATGCCCTGGCCAGCAAATACCTGAAAAAAGGCGCCGGTGCGGTATTGTCCTTTGTCCTGAAAGGAAGCAAGGAGAATGCCATTCAACTGGTAAACAACCTTGAACTGGTTAGCCACCTGGCAAATGTCGGCGATGTCCGTACACTGATTATTCAACCATCTGCGACCACCCATTCACAACTGAGCGAAAAAGAGCAGTTGCAAGCCGGTGTGCTGCCTGCACAGCTGAGGGTCTCCGTAGGAATTGAGCACATTGATGACATTATTGCCGACTTCGAACAAGCTTTGGCAAAGATTTAGACTATTTTTGAACCATCAAACAATAAATTTTGAGCTATGCCTTTGAATCTGCCGGATGGATTACCTGCCATCGATTTGTTGAGAGAAGAGAATATTTTTGTCATCGACCAGACAAGAGCCGAACACCAGGATATTCGTCCACTTAAGATCGTGATTCTTAACTTAATGCCGTTGAAGATCGCCACCGAAACAGACCTGCTTCGCTTGCTTTCCAATACACCGTTGCAAATTGAGATTGACTTTCTGCAGATCAAAGGGCATACGCCCAAAAATACCTCCCAGGATCACCTGAATGCCTTTTATCAGACCTTTTCCCAAATTAAAAAGAAGAAATTTGACGGAATGATCATCACGGGTGCACCCGTAGAACATCTTCCATTTGAGGAGGTAGACTACTGGGGTGAGATTTGTGAGATCTTCGACTGGGCACACAGGAATGTAACCTCTACCATGTTCATTTGCTGGGCTTCACAAGCCGGTTTGTACCATCATTACGGAATCCCGAAATACCCGCTGGACCGTAAGATGTTTGGTGTATTCGACCACCGGGTCAGCAACAAAAAGCTCCCACTCTTCAGGGGTTTCGACGATCTTTACAAAGCACCACACTCCCGGCATACGGAATTGAAAGCCGAAGATTTTAGGAACGTTCCTGAAGTGCAGATTGTTTCTGAATCTGAAAATGCCGGAGTGTATATGGCGATTGCAGAAAATGGAAGACAGATTTTTGTTACGGGGCACCCTGAATATTCTCTTCGGACACTTGACCGTGAATACAAACGGGATGTGGAGAAGGGATTGCCCATTGACCTTCCGAAAAACTACTATCCGGGTAATGATCCCAAGGAACGACCGATCCTTAGCTGGCGCTCACATGCCAACCTGTTGTTCATGAACTGGTTGAATTATTATGTCTACCAGGAGACCCCTTTCGACCTAAAGGATATCTAGCCGTTTACCGGTCAATGCCAAGTTTTTTCTTGCGCTCGGTTGCGTAATCCGTCAGTTGCCGGTAGAATTCACTTTTCTCTTTTTTTGACTTCAGGAAGGCATTGTAATACCTGTTTGCCTGTGTTTTGTCTTTCTGCCATACATCGTAGGTATTGCCGATCTTGAAGAGAATGTCACACTTGGTGGAATCCAGCCGATAGGCTTTCTTGAGCAGCTCGACAGACTTTTTATACTCCTTCTTCTGGATACAGATGTTTCCCCATTGATTGTAGATATCTGACATGTAATAGGGTATCGCTGTTTCGGAGGCAAATCTGAGGTAACTGATGCTCTCGTCAAACTTCTTTAGCTCCATGTAGCAGAGTCCTGTAAACAGGGCGGCAACCGGATCATTGGGCCTGATTGCCAGGCTCTTTTCAAGCAGGTAGAGACCCTGTTCGTACTTTTTTACATAATAATAGCTTACACCCAGGTTTTTGACTACATCAGGGATGGAGTCTCCAAAAGAGAGGAGTCTTTCATAGGCAGCAACGGCCTTGGGGTAATCTCTTTTGGCATAGTGCAAATCCCCTAACTTGCTGATCAGAATTGTTTCATCAGGATACACTGTAAGCCCTTGTGCTATGGTTTCAATGGCGTTTATGTAATTCTCCTTTTTCTGATAGATGGCTACCAAATTCGTATAGTTGTTCAGATCCGTTGGATTGACCCCGATAATTTTGTGGTAAAGCGCCATAGCCAGCGAGTCGTGCCCTGTCCTTGCGGCTGAAAAGGCGAGTTGCTTGTTGATGTACAGGTTGGTGCTGTCGCGAAGGTAGACGGAATGCAGGATCCTGTATGGTTCCCGGTAGGACCTTAGGTTAAAAAATGCCTTGGATAACCTGATGGCCTGGATGGTATTGGTGGTGTCGTTGTTGTAGAGGGTTTTGTAATAGGGTAGGGCCTGTTTGTGGTTTCCCAGGATGGTATTTACTTCGGCCAGTTCGCTCACTACCTTTTGATTGGTCGAATCCAGCAACCAAGCTGTTTCAAAGGATTTTAACGCCCCGGAATAGTCGTATTTTTTCTGTAGAACGATTCCCATTTTGTAGAGGAGAAGAGGTTGTTCTTCGTTTTTGACAAGTTCCTGGTCTATCAGCTGCAAGGCCCTGTCATATTCGTTGTTAAGAATTAACCGATCCAGCTCCTGGGAAAACGATACCAGTGGAAGAGCTACCAATAGCCATATAAACAGAGATGTACGCATCCGGATAAAAAATTAATTCCGGTCCGCAGCAGGGTAACTGCAGACCGGAACAGTTATTTTCAGGGATTATTGCAATTTAAACTGGATCGGAATTGTGTATTGAACTGCTACATTCTCACCTCTTTGCTGACCTGGGATCCAGACCGGCATGGTTTCGACCACCCTTAAGGCTTCTTTGTCCAGGCTTGGACTGGCACTCTTGGCAAGTATTGGATCGACTACTTTCCCAGTCTTATCCACCACGAAGGTGACGTAAACCTTTCCCTGAATGCCTGCTTTCTTGGCATCTTCGGGGTACTTGATGGATTTGGCTATATATTCTCTAACTGCTACTTCTCCGCCGGGGAATTCCGGCATCTTTTCAACTACCATAAAAATTGTATTGCCGGTAGAGGTTTTCTGTTCTGCTTTTGCTGCTTCTGCAGTGGTTTTTCCTGTTGTTTTCTTCTCTTGTGGCTGGGTTTGTGTACCATCGAAGGCGAAGATAATGAATAGTGCTGCTGTTGCCAGGATACCCGTGAGCAACTTAAGAGCTGCCCTTTTTGGGGATTTTATTTTTGTCATCATTTTGATACGGATTTTGATCAGAGAATAATTGAAATTGTTTGCAATAACCGGTTGCAGCCCCATTGAACTGCCCAGTAACAAAAGCCGGTAGGCAGCAGGGCTCACTCCGGGTTTTAATACGCCGTGATCGGCAAGGAATTCATGGTTCTCCCGTATCGATCTTTTCAAAAGCCAGATAAAAGGGTTGAACCATTGCGAAATAGTTACCAATTCCATGATCATCACATCCAGGGAGTGTCTTTGCCTGACATGCTCCATTTCGTGTGCAAGCATCTCTTTCATGCCTGGTTGATCAGCATTGTTCCCATTGACAAAGACAATGTTGAAAAAGGAAAAAGGTGTTACATCCCGTCTGATCTTAACGATCCTGATCCCATTACGAACCTCGCTTTCATTGGTAAGAACCAATACAATAAGCTGGATCAACCTAACGATGAAGAGAAGGGCGAAAATGGTTGTTCCCAACATGTAGATGATTTTAAGCAAACCGATTGACTGAACCAGTTGTTCGATTCTAACTGTAAAGTTAGATCCGTAGACAGTCACAGTCTGTAAGAGATTCTGAAATCTTACTGCTGTCACCGTGACCTCGTCAAGCATGACGGAAGGCATTTGCGCGCTCTCCTGAAAATGCAGGAAGGGAAGTAAAATGGAAAAAATTGCCGATACCATTAAGTAGATCCGGTTCAGCATAAAGAATGTCTCCTTGCGGAGGAACAACAAATAAATTAAGGTGAAGATTGTTAGGCTTATGCCTGATTCAACCAGAAAATTTACAACTGTTGTGTTCATGGCTCTACTTTTTTTCTTTTTCCAAATCTTTTTTGACCTCCTGTAAAAGAGCTTCCAGCTCCGAGATACTCATTTTATCCTCTTTCGCAAAGAAAGAGACCATTTCCTGCAAAGAGTTGCTGAAGTAATTTTTGATAAAACCCTTCATATACAGTTTCGTGTACTCTTTTTTAGAGATCATAGGAAAATATTCGTGCGTCTTGCCATAAGCCGTATGACCGACAAATCCTTTTCTTTCCATGATTCTTATAAAGGTTGAGACTGTATTGTAAGCGGGTTTTGGCTCTGGAATCCTGTCAATCAGGTCTTTGATAAAACCTTTTTTAATCTTCCAGAGTATCTGCATCAGCTGCTCTTCGGCACGGGTCAATTCTTTCATGGATGGGTTGCTTATTTGATTGAATGCGATTGCTTTGTAGCTGTTTAGAAATAGTATCAATCAAAATTAGAAAATGGGAAGGATGATTCAAAATATTATAACTACTTCTTTCGTTAAAAAACT
>CAZVTL010000087.1:3379-13991 GCA_964630075.1 uncultured Tangfeifania sp. | reverse complement strand
GTCGTAATAGCCAAAAAGATGAAGAGAATTATAGGCTTCAGTGACATAATTCAAAAGCTTTTTATCTATTTTGGAAACAGCCTCTTTGTAAAATTCAATATCTTTTCTCCCCTTTTTCTTTTCAATTCCCTGGATCAATAAATAACCGTCGAGTGCCAGCAATACAGCATTGTAGGCTGTTCCACAGGCTGTTTTTACATATTTCTTGTCAATGTAAAACCGATCTTCTTTACCTGCCTTTTGTAAGGTTTCCCTGGCATTCTCCATGTAACGAATGGCTTCGTTATAGTAGGCTTTCCTGATCCGGTTTTGTTCTTCAATGACCATTTTAATTCTTTTTCCAAAGTTAAGGCATTTTGAATAAAAAACAGAATGGGGAATTCATCTTTATTGAAAAACAGCATGCTCCGCGCCAGCGGGTGAATCTTTTCAGTAATTTGAGGGTAACCTCTTGTATAATTTGGGTATTAATATATTGAAAAATGTATTCAACTTCCTTTTGACCATTTAGCTTCTTTACCTTTTGTCCATCTTGCACCAACAACGATCTGCCTGTTCCAGCTTTCAACATCAAAATAACCATCAACCACTGATTCATCACTCATAACCACTCTGGCATTAATTGCTCAATAACTGTCCACTATTCACTTTCAACTCTCAGCTTTTATAAAGTTCTCTTATAGTAATTATTCATCCCTTAAATTATTTAAAATGAACTTGAACATGAACCGCAGCTTCGACTGCAAAAGCGAAGAATTACCTATTGTATGCAGGTTTTGTGCGTCCAGCCTTTCGCGCGACCTAGCCGATTTCACCACATTCTCTCCGGTGTTCGATGCTCCTTACTTAGCCTCTTTTAAAGCCAGAATTGAGGCAGTACAAGAGCTGGTCCAACCCCAATCGGAGACTATTGAACTGAAAGTGCTCACCCAACATATCTACCACACACTTGATGATCTGATCTCTCCTATCAATCATCTGGGAGGATACCTCCAACTGACAGGCAAGGAGATACCTATCTCTTCCGCTGATTTTGGTCTGGTGTCATTGCGCAAAAGCGTAAGGGTGCGCGATGTGGAAAATGTGCTGAAACAATTGCACATTGTTGGAGAAAACATCCACAAATACAAGACAGCGCTGATGGTCAAGGGGCTGACAGAGGCGCTGATCGCCAAATTTACCGAGGTGGCTATACCACTGACAGCGAACAAAGAGAAGAAATACCTAATGGTATCGAACCGCGCTGTTATTGTACAAAACAACAGGGGTTTGCTGAATGAACTGGGCGACCAACTTGCCGAAATCTGCAGGATCGGCAAGATCCTTTACGGGCAGACCGATAAGGCAAAACTGAAAGATTACACCTTTGCACAGATAATGAAACAAATCAAAAGGAGTATTCAGACATCAAATGCCTATGATGAGCCACCGGTGAAGTCCTGATTTGCTTCAATTTCTGCAAAATACTTTCCAAACCGTTATCAGGCAACCGGCAACCGTTAAAGAGGAGTCCCAATGGTAATTATACGCTCCGGAATTGCTAATTTATAGTCTCCAAACGCTTACCTAACATCCGGAAACGGTTACAAATACTCCGGAATTGTCCATTTATCCTATCCAAACGCCTATATATCACCCGGCAATGGCTAATGATGGTTTCCAACGGCTATCAACGATCCGGCACGGCCTTTGACAGCTTCCAATGACGATATATGCTTTCCAAAAACGATATGCGGCTTCCAACGGTTACAAATTCCTTCTGAACCCTCCATTCCCTATGCCATGCCCTCTGCTCCCTGCCCCCTGCCCTACGCTTCCTCAAAAAAGGCATCACTTCCCGGGTAATCGTATTCTGCCATCGCCTTTTCCATTGGGAACAAAAAGAATTTGCATTTTGCAGTAGCACATACGGTTCCATCGTTGCCAAGCAATCGACCCTCTACAAATGCCATCCGGGTTGTTTGTTCTGTCATTTTTGCCCTTAAGGTAATTGCGCCGTCACTGATCAATACCGCTTTCCGATAACTGATCTCCATGGAGGTTGTTACGCCCACAGTTTTTCCAATCGACTGGACAACCCAGCTGCAGAGCTCATCCAGCAAGGCTGCCTGTATCCCGCCATGCAATACATTCCGAAACCCTTCTGCCCATCTTTGGGGGTTCCAGATTGCAACCACCTCATCTCCATCCAATTCGAATTCCAATTGCAAGCCCTTGTCATTGTTGGGAGAACATCCAAAACAGTTGTAATCCCTGCGACCTGATGAAAGGTATGGATTTAAAATTTTTCTTGCCATAATCCAAATACTCCAAAGTTTTAATTTTTAACCTATTCAATGTCCTGGATTTGCATCCTGATCTGCCCCGATTCAATCAGGTGCCTCTACTTTCACCACGATACCCTTGTTGAGGTACCAAAGATTTCCTTCACACGAAAGGTATCCCATTTTCTGAAGATCTTGCAGGTATCCCTTCATTTGCCGAATATCCTTTTCAGATTCCTCTCCGGTTTTGTAATCAATCACGACGGCCCTGTCTTCCCTTAAAAGAACACGGTCGGGGCGGTGCCTTGATGCCCCGATTCTCAGAATATCCCGCTCATTCAACACTTTCCACTGATCGGAAAACCAATCGGAATAGGGCAATTCCTGCAAAAATCCGTCAATTTTCCCAAAGAAAAACTCCCCCTCCACCGCTGTTAAATATCCATCTGCAACCATTTTTGCAACTGCATTTCCAACATCCTTGCGGCTTTTGATTTTTTCAAAAAGTTGGTGCATCATGGTTCCCTGATTGATCCTTTCATTCCCAATATCACCCGAGAGCTGGAAATAGTCCTTGCTGTGCAACCTTATCTTCATTCTGTTGTTGGGAGTGAGTACCAAAGATTCCCCGGCATGCTGTACCTCTGCAACAGCTTTTAAATCCTGTTCAGAGGAGACCATTGTGCCCAGTTTGAAATGCTTGCGCACAGGATCCCAGAAGGCTCCCATATCCGTGAATTTTTGCCTGTCTATGCTATCATCCAGGCAAGGTCGTTCCAAGAGTTCCTGGATCAATTCAGCCACATTGGTGGTCTTTTGTTTTCCCTCCCTGTAAGGAAGGATCAGGTAAAGGTTATGGATGGCCCTGGTCGTTGCTACATAGAGCAGGTTGAGATTATCCATGATGCTGTAAAGCAATTCATGGTAATAATCGTAGGTGAAAATTGAATTTTTCAGCAGTGGTTCACATTTTAAAAGAACCATTGAGAGTCCATTGAATGGCGCTGCTCCGGGGAATGCCCAAATGTAATTTGCCTTTCTCGTATTCAATCCAATTTCCCAATTGCAGAAAGGGACAAAGAGGGTATGGTATTCGAGCCCTTTGGATTGGTGAATGGATGAGATCCGGATAAAGTTCTTAACATTGGAAAGATTCAATGTTTTGTTACTTCCGCTCACATCCCACCACGAAAGAAATCCGGGAATTCCGCCACTCTCCTCCCTTCCGTATTCAAGCAGCATATCCAGAAAAGCCTGCAGGTAAACCTTCTCGCCTGTTATCTTACCCAGGGAGAAATGTTCGACAACCGACACCGCAAGTTCGTACAAGGGCAAAGCCAGCAGGCCGCTCTGAAAATCCGATTGGGGATTCTCCTCCATCCATTCCCTGAAAAGTTCGGGCAAAGGACTTTCTGCATCGAAAAGGTCGTGCAACGCTGTTGGTACTTCCGGGTTATCCCGCATCATCAAGGGTTGCAGTATCCGGTAGTAGGCATACAACAATTCCCCTCTTAACTGTTTTGAATCCCTGCGAAGGAAAAATCGCAAAAAATTGATGACAAAACCTACGACGCTGGATTGTCCGATCTTAAGGGTGTCACTGGTAAGTACATCGTAGATGCACCCCGGAAGCGCAGCTCGTTTTTTCCTTTCCCAAAGCGCATTGGCAATCAATCCTGCTTCAGAATTTTCCCGCACCAAAATGGCAATATCCTCGGCTTTTACACCCGCTAGCTGGACCCTTTCCAACTCTTCCAGGAGCAATGCAATTGCTTTCTCGCGGAATGCCCCCTTGTTTGCAGATCCGTCCGGTTCAATGAAGCGCATCTCTACCACCCCATCTGCCGATCCGGCTTTGGCGTACTCCTGGTAGTGCCCACGATAGGCATTGGTAATTACCCCATGGAGTGCAGAGTATCCAGGGTCAGGGGTCTCTGATTTTATATAGTCATCCAGGTATTGCGATGCAAACCGGTAGAGTGAATTGTTAAAATCCAGGATACTTTTGCCACTGCGCCAATTTTTATCCAAATTTTTAACCGTAACATTTTGGTGGCGAAGGTCTTCTTCCAGCTGGTTTGCCAACAGATTCCAGTCTCCGTTCCTCCATCGGTAGATAGACTGTTTGACATCTCCAACCACCAGGGAGGCAAACCCTGATGCCAAAGAATTCTCTATCAAAGGTTTAAAGTTTTCCCATTGTTGCCTGGAGGTATCCTGAAACTCATCCAGCATAAAATAACGGTAAATCATTCCAACCTTCTCATAAATGAAAGGGGTATCATTTCCATCTATGATCCGGCCAATCATCCGGCCAGAGTCACTCAGCAACACCGTATTCTTCTCGCCAAGTACCTCCTTTATTTTCAATGCAATATTTCCCAGCAGGCCAAAGGGGTAGATATTTTTCAAGATGGCCTGACAGCTGTTTATAATAGACAATTGGTCATTCAAAGCCTCAACGGACTCCTTCAGCAAGCTATTCAATCCATTGACATACAACTCCTCTGCCTTTCTTTTGAACTGTGGCGTATCTGTTTTTTTGAACCAGTTCTCCAGGTTGTCGCAGGCCTCCAGTACAGTTTTGCCTGGGAGATCAAACTTCCCGCTTGCCAGTTTGTTGAACAGGTTGGCAAACGAATTTTTTCCTGATTTAAACTGGTCGTAAAAAATCCCTGCGTTGGCCATGAGCGCTATTCCCTGCTCTCCCAAAGAGCGCAAATGCAATTCGGCATCGATTGCGGCTTGCTTGACCTCACTAATGTACGCACTCAATTTTTCCTTTCCTGTAAGGGTATCGAGAAATTCATCCCCATGAACTTTGAAAGCCTCCTTATCCACCTCTTTCCCAAATTTCACCAGCTCCTTTCTGAAGTCCCAGCTTATGCCCTCTTCCAGATTTTCTTCCAGGAACTGCATCATCCAATCCATCAAAAGATCATTGCTGTCAACCTCCTGAAACAACCGGTCGATGGCATCCTCCATTGCCTGCCGGTTGTCAAGCTCTGTTTTAAAGGAGGCATTCAAACGTATCTCCCTTGCAAAAGACCTGATGATCTTTTGGAAGAAACTATCGATTGTCATGATGGAGAAGCGGGAATAATCGTGCAAGATTTTTTTCAGGATGAACGATGCCACCAACCTGATTTTCTGCTCACTGCCAAAATCCTTCAAAGATTCGGAATATCCTGAATCCCTTCCTGCCGCAAGGTTGGCAAGCTCTTTCAGTATCCTTTCCTTCATCTCGGCAGTTGCCTTGTTTGTAAAAGTTACAGCAAGGATATTGCGGTAGGAAAGTGGATTGGCAAACAACATCTTCAGGTAAGCCTCCACCAGGAGGAAGGTTTTACCGGATCCTGCAGATGCCTTGTAAATCTTGAGTCCATTGTTGTTTTCCATCGAATCTGCCTACTTCAGTTTGAAACGTATCCGTAAAACACCCTCCTCAAAACTGGTTGAAACAAGTTGGAAAACCCCAATTTCTGAAGTGTTTTGAACATGTGGACCAATGCATGGACAGTGGTCATAATCCCCAACGGAGACAATTCGAACGGAATCACTTACCGCTTCAGGTAACCTTTTCAGGTTGAAGGTATGCATTGCCTCGTCCATAGCTACCAGCCGTTCGGTAATGAAATGGTTGCCACTGATGATCTGGTTGACCTGGAAGGCAAGCGCTTGTTCCTCCTCAACCGTTAGTGGCCTGTCGAAATGGTAATCACATTTTGATTTTTTCTTCTCGATATGGCTGGAAAAAGATCGTTCACAACCATGCTGCCGGATCATGGTCTGGTTAAGGATGTGCTCGGCGGAATGCATCTGGGGATCGTAGCTCTTCATGGGTGATATAAATTCAGACCTTCTAAAATTAGACATTAAGATTGAACCAATGGACAACGAATCGCGAACAATCCTTTTTTTTCTCGGCACAGGCCAAAGAATTGGTAAATTGTGCCTCTTTCGCTCCTGAATAAAAAAAATAGTGGTTGCCGGTGCAACATTTCGTGAACAACAGCGTCATTGTAGTAAATAAGAGAAATCAGAAAAACGATGTACATCAACATTCATCAGCCACTGATCGACAGGTGTATTCAAAATGACAGGGAGGCACAGTTTGGCATCTACAAACTGTATTACCGATCCATGTACAACACATCGCTCAGAATTGTGAATCAAACCGATGATGCGGAAGATATCATGCAGGAGTCTTTTCTGACAGCCTTCCAGAAACTGGACAGTTACAAGGGAGAGGTTAGCTTTGGCATCTGGCTGAAGCGAATCGTTGTCAACCGTTCTTTGGATTACCTGAGGAGGCGCAAAGTTGAATTCGAGGAGGTTCGTCCCGATCATGCAATCTTTGAAGAGCGACAGGAGGATGAAGCAGCTTATACCATGGAAGAGATCAAGGAGGCCATTTTTCAGCTGTCTGACGGATACCGGACCATTTTGTCGTTGCTGTTGCTGGAAGGATACGACCACGAAGAGGTCAGTGAAATTCTGGAAATCAGCAATGTCACCAGCCGGACCCAGCTCAGCAGGGCCAAACAGCAACTCCGTAATTTGTTGGTGGAAAAAAGAGTTAAACAATTGAAATTCGCACAACATGGACAAATTGGATAAAATTTTTCAGGATCACCGTGAGGCCTTCGAAGAGGAGCCATTGGCTGGGCATTTCCAGCGATTTGAAACCAAACTGAATCAATTTCGAACCGGTCAAAAGCCAAAGGTCAATCGTTGGCCTTTCCTTAAAATCGCATCTATACTGATCATTTTCCTGCTTTCGGCCAATCTCTTCCTTTACCTGCTGCCCTCCAAACCAGGGAAAGCATCGAAGGGTTTTGCCAACCATGAAATGAATGAGACGGCCCGCTTCTACAATGTTCGCATCAACAGTGGAATTTTGCAGCTCAAGAGCATGGCGGACAGGGGAATCGGAAGCAACCAGGAGCTCATACAGGTAGAGAAGGAACTGACAGAAATGGACCAGCTCTACGATGATCTTCAAAAAGAATACAGTGAAAATCCGGATGATGAAAGGGTGGTAAATGCCATGATAGCTTATTATCAAACCAAGCTAGACATCATCGAAAAGATAAAGTCGGATCTGCAAAATGTTCAATCAATTAAAAATAGCAAAAATGAAAACAAAGAGCTTTAGATTGGTGCTGGGGTTGTTGATGGTATGCACACTTCAACTGCAGGCACAGAAAAGTACCAAAAGAGTGTACAAGAGTTTCCCGCTGAGTCAGGTATCGTCGCTGGAACTTTCCAACAAATATGGAAATATTCAGATTGACGACAACCGGAAAGATTCAGTAGTCATCAGCGTTGAGATTTGGGTGGAGGGCTCCGGCAGCCGTTCCCAACGATTGCTCGACAATATCAGCGTCAATATTGCAAACAGTGGGAATACAGTCTCAGCCACGACTGATTTCAGAAATGACTTTAACAACAACAACCTGGAGTTTAGCATTGATTATGCGGTCTCAGTTCCTGCAGACAGAAATCTCACTGTATCTCAAAAATACGGAAATGTCCACATGAACAACCTGACCGGAAAAGGCATTTTTGACATCAAATACGGTGAGCTAAGGGGCAAGGAGTTGCTGGCGCCACAACTTAACATGGAAATTGCCTACAGCAAAGTTTATCTGGATGCAACCAAAAACCTCGATCTCAACATCAGGTATTCAAAGATCACCCTTGCCAAAGGAGAAAATCTCAAACTTGACTCCAGGTATTCAGGGCTGAACATTGGAGAGTGCAAGGATGCATCCATTGAATCGAAATATGACGACATCAAAATAAAAAGCATTGACAATCTGACTTCCAACTCCATGTATACCGGATACAAAATAGAACAGTTACGCTCCTCCTTGTCATTTACCAACGGATACGGGGATATGAGTATAACCTCCATTCCAACCGGTTTCAACAACATCAAGGTGAGCAGCCGTTATGCCACCATCCGGTTGGGCATTGATCCTGCCGCCTCCTACCGGCTCAAGGGGAATGTCAGGTACTGCGACATCAAACATCCAAGCGGGAAACTGAACCGAATGAAAGAGGACAACAGTTATGAAGTTGAGGGTACCATCGGAAGCACAGATTCCCCGAAATCAACAGTCGTAGTTGAAAGCAGTTACGGGAATGTGATTCTTATCAAGTAGAGACCGCCCCATTGCAGTACTAGTCCAAATTTAAGATCACCTCACTTTAGGAGTTGATTTGAAAAAATCCAAATAGTATATAACTTCGCACAGCGATGTGCGTGAAGTTATCGCAAACCGCAACTTCCTCCTTGAACCGATAGTTGGTAAGGGTAAACCCTCACCAACCGGTTGACAGAAGGATCTTGCGGTTTGAAAATTATGTTCAAACCTCTTTGCAAACCATATGTTCAGACGATCAAACCTCGTAATTTTAATGGTGACCGGAATCCTTCTTTCCGCTCAGAAACCCATGATGAAATGTCAAAAAAAAAAAAAAATGAAAGGGCTCAAGGATACGACGCTCTTTCTAGCCAATTATTATGGTGATAAGATACTCAAGGCCGACTCAGTCAGGCTAAACCATGAAGGCGCAGGTATGCTGGAGCGAGAGAAGTTATACAAGGAGGGGCTCTACCTCTTTTACCTGAACGACAAGAATTATTTTGAGTTTTTAATGGGAAATGACCAGCAGTTCTCGATTGAGGCTGATTTTAAAAACAGCACCCAGAACAAATTCAATGGTGCTGCAGAAAGTGTTGCCTTCCATGAATACCAGTCTTATCTCAACAAGCAAAAGGCGAAGCAGATACATTATCAAAACAGGCTGAAACAACTTCAGCCCAAGGGTGATTCAATACCCATCTATCAAAAAGAGCTAGCAGAACTGAACGACAGCATGGAGAGATACTGGAGAGAGACCTCCTCCAAATACAAGGGTACTTTTCTTGCCGACTTTTTCCTGTCCATGATGATCCCAGTTGCCGATGAACCAATTATTCCTGCTTCGGCAAAGAATCCCGATTCACTCAAATGGGTCCACAAATACACATTTATGAAGGATCATTACTGGGACAATTTCAATTTTGCACAATCCGGACTGATTCGCACACCGTTGTTCCAGGAGAAACTAAATACCTACTTCAAGAATATGATTCTTCAAATACCAGATTCCCTGATTCAACCCATGATCAGAGTCATTGAGAAATCAAGGCAAAATGAAGAGGTCTACCGATATGTTTTCCTGTATCTGCTCAACGAATCCAACCAATCCCAAATCATGGGCATGGACAAGGTTTTTGTCGTACTGTCGGAAAAGTATGTGCTAAATGATCCGAAAAGCTGGCTTGATACTGCTGTCGTGTCCAAAATACGGGAGCGGGTTATCGCAGTTAAACCAAACTTGATAGGAAATACCGCTCCTGAGCTAAAGCTGCAGGATTCGGAAGGCAACTATTACAGCCTCAGACAGATGAATGCGAAATTTACCTTGTTGTACTTCTGGGAACCTGACTGCAACCACTGTCAAAAAACCACACCCCAACTGAACAAAGATCTGTTTCAGGAGTTAAAAGGCAAAGGAGTTGATATCTACGCCGTACTTACACAGAACAACAAGGAGAAGTGGATGAAAGCAGTTCAGGAGTATAAAATACAGGAGTGGACCAACGTTTGGGATCCCATGTATACCTCCAATTTTAGAAGGCTCTATGATGTTACAAGTACGCCAATCATTTACATTCTCGACAAAAACAAGAAAATTGTGGCCAAAAGACTGGATGTAGAATCAGCAGTTAAGTTTCTGAAAGTACAGTTGAATCTCAAATAACCAACATCAATCAGGTTTTGGCTATTTTACGATGGCTTCGGTTTTCACCTCCCACTGATCTGTCCGGAACAAGTTAACAGGCATACCCTCCTTGTTGAAGAGGTTGGGAATGGAGGTATTACTGAATCCAAACCTTACAGCAACGGGTTCCTTCACAGCTTTGTTCCAAACGACAACGCTCTTCCCCTCAATTCGGGCATTTGCATACAAAAATTTCTGGTCTGAACCAGCTATGTAAAATTCATTGGGGATCTTGTCAGATGCTACAAGTCCATTTTCGGCATTGTCAAAAAGAATACGCACCCTGTTTTTTTCAATTACCATACCCTTGTACATGGGGTATTTGGAGACAATCCCTTTTATACCATAATTTTCGGCCAATGCCAGATTGGCCAATCGAAGGGCCACTTCACGCTTTTTCTCCGGATGAATGTTGTTGACATCATCCACAAGGTCGTGAACCACAACCATTCCTGTAGCAGGAATGGTGAGACATTTCGTCTGTTGTTCCCTGATCAGCGCTCCTACAT
>CAZVTL010000087.1:0-3369 GCA_964630075.1 uncultured Tangfeifania sp. | reverse complement strand
ATGGGGCAATCTGTACAAAGTAAAATGGAAAATTATCTGCCCAGGAGGCTCTCCACGAGGCTATCATTTTCTCCATCAAATGGGAATAGGAGGGATAGTTTTGGGTGTTGCTCTCCCCCTGGTACCAGATTACACCAGCAATTTTGAATTTTAGCAAAGGGGCGATCATGGCCTTGTAACTGGATCCTGGTGTGATCGGCCAACCATCTGATGGCCTAAGTTTGAGAGAGGCTTCCTTTAATACAGGATCCTGTTCAACCACCTCGCTGGGAGTCCAGGCCTCAGCGGGGGTTCCTCCCCAGTTGCTGTTGATCAGGCCAACAGGCAGATCAAGCGTCTCTTGCAGTTTCTTGCCAAAAAAATAACCAATGGCACTGAATCGAACCATCTCATCAGGAGTACAAACTTTCCAGCCCGCCCTGGTGTCCTCCTGGGGGTAGTCGGCCGTTGCTTTGGGCACGTAATAAAAACGTATCTTTTGATTGGTCGCCCGGGGTGCCTCCTCCAAAGATTGCTTCAATTTCTGGACACCGCTCCATTCCATGTTACTTTGGCCACTACAGAGCCAAACCTCACCTACCATCACATCCTCCAGAACCACCTGTTGGTTGATTTGGATGGTATAAGGCCCTCCAGCACCGGGCGTCCTGATTTTCAGGCTCCATTTTGCACCCGAAGTGCCTTTGGTGTTGTAACTGGTGGTATCCCACGAACATTTCACCTGAATCTTCTCGGATGGATTGCACCATCCCCACAAATTGACTTCACTTTTTTGCTGAAGAACCATGTGACTTCCCAGGATGGAAGGGAGGCGAACTTCGGCAACAGCGCCATTGTTTTGACAAAGAAGAATTGCCAAGAAAATGCCAAGAAACAATACTTTCTTCATATTTTGATAATTATTGTGATACAGGACCTGAATCTCATCCCTATCTTCAATACCTGATATTCAAAAATGGTTTTCCGGTATTGAAATAGCTATTGCAAGATACTAAGTTATAAGAAGAATGGGATATCGCAAATTCAAATTCCTGTATGCTGTACAATTACAAACAATAATAGGCAAAGTCCCAAGCAGTGTATAAGAAAAAAATGCGACATAATCATTTGTGCAATAATTGCATATGCAATATAAATAAAAATAGCCACCAGGCTAAAACTGGTGTTTTGTGAAGAATTGCTACCGACTGCCATTGGAGGTTTAGTTGGAGAAAAAAGGGGCTTACGGCACCTTTCGTGTTGAATTTTCATCTGCCGTAAGCCACCTTGTAGATTCTCCTGGTGGTGGGTTTAGTCGCCTCCTGGTCTTCGGAAGGAAGACTGAATGCGAATATTTTTAGACTATTCCGAACAATAAATGGGCACAAAATGCAACTGAAAGTGTGCCGAAATAGTATGCGGCAAATGTCGGTAATTAAAATCAGTTCAAAAATAGCCCATTGGGGCTATTTTTGAACTGATTTTAACAATCGGACAAAAGTGAAGATGGTGCAATTCCCTTAAAAAGTGTAAGAGACAACATAGGTTTTACCGTTGCTGGACGAAATTGTCACCTTGTCAAATACTCCTGATTCACCACCCGGAATATAAAAAGTCGCCTGTCCTTCGGCATTGGTAGTTTTCGATGCAGAATTGGAATACCCATCTGTGCCCACGATTGAAAAAGAGATGGAGCAGTTGGCAACTTTGGGTATAAGGGTTCCGGTTACTGTTACACCAACTCCGGGACCAGGATCCACCGGAGAGGGACTTCCCGTGACAAACTCAACTGAGCTACAGGTACTGGCTGCCATCAGTTCGTCCATCACACAAACATTCGAAGAGCCTCCAGAGGTAGCATCTCCGATTTTTACCGGTGTAATTTCAATCTTTTTGTTGTAACCAGCAGCAGGCAGCACAAAATTCTTCATCACAACAGGTGCCTGTCCCTGAACTGCAAGCGTAACAGTAGCCCCTTGTCCGATCAGGTGTACCGGTAGTTTTCCACCCACCGTGGTTTTGCCACTGACAATGTATTGTTGCGTCGTTGCCGAAGTACTTTTTACTCCTGTGTACCAATTGGCAAACCAAGTAACAGTAGTTCCTACAGCAACACCAACTACAGTAACAGTAGCAATGGCCGGAAGGGTTGCAGCACCAACGACCAATCCAGCCCCCATGGCTGCCCCTGTTCCAAGAACTGCGCCAATTCCGGTATTGACTGCTTTTACCGTTTTATTCTGCTTCAATTTGTTGCAGGCTTCATTGTAAGTATTCTCGTCTATCTCCTTGTTGTCGAATTTCTTCTGGATAGCAGCCATATCTCCCTTGGTCTCGCTGATAAGATCGGCCACGTTTTTAACCAATCCGGGAGAGATTCCTGAGGTAGCATCAGGAATAAAATCTACTGGACTGCAAGGCAGATCCATGGCACTCTTAAGTTGCAGCGACTTGTTTTGATTTTGAACAGCCTGGATCTCACCCATCACTTTTACGAACTTTTCACCTGCAGCAATGTATTCATCCATAATTACTTTGGTTTGCGCCGCCTTCAAAGTTGAAAACTTTGCATTCTCGTAATTCTGTGCTTTTAAAACAAAATTTTCAAGCGCATCATGGAGTTCAGTTACATTGGAATTAAAATCCTGGACCAACTGTGTAGGCTCTTCTGTATCTTTCTTGTTCAATAAATCACAGGATGACACAAAAGAAAATAGGGAAACGAATACCATCATTCTTAAAAATTGCAGTTTCATATTAAGTTTTTAGGTTTAATTGTGTACAAAAATCTGGATCATTTGTCCTTTCAAACAATTCACCAATATTCAACAATAAATGTACGCTGGATTGTCTTGCTAAAAAATAGCCCTTTGGGGTCATATTCAGGTCAAATCATTTTCTCTTTCAATGCTTTGGCAACAACCTGGGCTTTGGAATGAACATGAAGCTTTTCGTAAATGTTCTTAATGTGGTTTCTAACCGTTTGGGTGCTGATAAACAACATTGCAGCAATCTTATCATTGGTCAAACCGCTTACTATACAGGTTAGGATTTCCTGCTCACGCTTGGTCAGAATTGAAGTCTGCTCCTGCTCCTTTTTTTCGTCCTTGAAAAAAGAGAGCACTTGCTTGGCCACCATAGGTGTCAGGGCAGCTCCCCCGTCAAAAACCTGCTGAATGGCATCCAATATTTTTTGAGGATTGGTTTTTTTGAGAATATAACCATCTGCTCCATTCTTTATGGCTGTCAGAATATTGTATTCATCCTCAAGAATGGTAAGCATCACTATTTTTGAAAATGGCCATTTGTTTTTAAAAATTGGGATAGCCTCCAAACCGGTCATTCTGGGAAGATTAATATCCAACAGGACGACATCCGGGGTATAGCCTT
>CAZVTL010000086.1:0-14012 GCA_964630075.1 uncultured Tangfeifania sp. | reverse complement strand
TCCTTCAGCGCATTGAAATCAAGCTTCTCATTCACCATGAGCGCCGACATGATTCCAAGCCTGATGCGGCTTTCAAATACTTTCTGAAGGTTTGAAATTGGATTTTTCACCAGCTTATATTTATCATTTTCTATTTTTGCTTCGACCTATAATGTCCGGACGATGAGCCAACGATTCTCCCAAACACCATGCTCTATGCTCCATTCTCTGTGCTCTCTGCCCTCTGCCCTCACCGCTCATGCCTGTAGTACATCACTGTGCCATACACAATGTGCATCAGCCCAAAACCTATTGTCCAGAAAATTAGCCCTTGGTGAACGAATAGACCTGCCAAAATACCCAACCCAATTTCTGTCAGACCAAGGTAATGGATTTCGCTGAAGGTAAACTTCCCGGCATTTACCAGCGATATGCCGTAGAAAATCAACATGACCGAAGCTACCAGTACAAAACTTTGCTGCAGGATCAGAATCAGGATAAAAAATCCGCCTGCAAACAATGGAATGAGTAAATGGATGAGTATACGCCGGGTGGAATTGGTCCAAAATTGCTGACCTGCCTTTCTTGCTTTCCGATGCGAAAAATAAAATGCCCCCAACAGAGCCAATACAAGAACCAGCAATGCATCCAGCACGAGGTAAGAACGTAAAGCCGGACCAGCTGATCCCTCCTGACCAAACATGTATTCATCGAAACATATGTTACCCGAATCCAGCACCATAAACCATGCTACTGCTGCGCCCACCAAGGCGCACGCACCTGCGAAAATGCCGGCCAACCCACTGAGTGACAAAAATTTGGACGAACGCTCCATGATTTCTCGAATGGTATGAAGATCTTCCCTTGGATTGATTGAATTTGTTGTCATTTGAAAGTACTTTGAATCGCAAAGTTAATGTTGAAAATTAAAAATCCAATAGATGGAACAACTATTTCTTAAAAAAAATTCAAATTTGTCGTTTCTGGTTATTTGAGGAACTTTTCCAACTTCCCGATGGAGGAAGAGAGCGTCAACACAACCACCAGGTCCCCAACCTTTATTTGTGTATCACCGGTTGCCACAAACCCTGAATTGTTGCGGATGATTCCCCCGATGATGATATCGGGTGGAATGGAGAGATCTTTCAGCGGTTTTTGGGTTATTTTCGACTCAGTCTTGATCAGGAATTCGAAGACCTCTGCATCAGAGGCGGTCAAACATTTTACATTGGCCACCGATGATCCCACGGTGTATTTGTAGATGTAACTGGCAGCCAGCAACTTCTTGTTGATCACACTTCCGATGCCAATCTCTTCTGCCATGGTAAGGAAATCAATGTTCTCAATCTCTGCGATGGTGCGCTTCACCCCATAGGATTTTGCCAGATGACAGGCCAGGATGTTGGTTTCTGAGTTTCCGGTTACGGCAATGAAAGCATCCATTTTATCAAGCGACTCCTCTTTCAACAAATCCAAATCCCTGCCGTCCCCATTGATAACCAAGGCATTGCCATACTTGCCGGCAATTCTTCCGCCCCTCTCCCGGTCAGATTCAATCACTTTGATTTTGAATTGATCGCCAAGTTTCTCAATCGTTTTTTGGGCAATCCTGCTACCCCCTAAAATCATGATGTTCTTTATTTCGAAGATCTTCTTCCCGGTAATATCAAATATAAGTTGCTGATTGGCCTTGGTGGTGATGAAAAAAACGATATCCCCATTGAGTACTTTGTCTAAACCATGCGGGACAAATGATCTGGATCCCCGGGCGATGGCCACAGCCCGGATTTCTCTGTTCACTGCTGAGATCATTTCAAATGTTTGATTGAGTATTGGGGCATTTTCCCGGATTTTTATACCCATCATGATAAGCTTTCCCCCTGAGAATTCAATCATTTCACGGGTTCCAACCTGCTTTACGGATGTAACAATCTGTTTGGCTGCAAGATTTTCGGGGTAGATGATTTCATCAATGCCAAACCGTGTGATGCGGTCCCTATTCTTTTCACTGATAAATTCTCCATTGTTGACTCTTGCAACAGTTCGTTTTGCCCCCATGTCCTTGGCAATGATGCAGGCCACAATATTTCTATCCTCAAAAGGAGTTACAGCAATGAACAAATCTGCCCCCGGTACCCCTGCATCCTTCAGATCCTTGAAGGAATTTGAAAACCCGGGAATAGCCAGCAAATCAACCTGATTTGAAATTTGCTGCAGTTTTTCGACATCTTCATCCATCAAAACAATGTCGTGGTTTACCCTGCTCAACATCTTTGCAAGGTGAGTACCAACCTCTCCAGCCCCTACGATTACTATTTTCATACTAAAACAATATGCTTTTTAAAGGCAGTATGGAACTGCATGTTACCGAAATTATGATCATTCTCCTGGATTTTGAGAAGCAACATGCTCGTTTCATTCTCTATGATTCCAAATTATTCCAGAATCCTAATATAGATAAAAATGAATCACTAATTATGTTGTTCGCCAATAGGCAAGGTAAAAGCAAAGGTACTTCCCTTGTCCTTCTCACTTATTACCCAGATTTTCCCTCCATGCTTCTCAACGAACTCCTTGCACAGGAGCAAACCGAGTCCGGTACCTTTCTCATTTTCGGTGCCCCTTGAAGAAAAACTGGTCTCAATTTTAAACAGTTGTTCAATGCTCTTTTGTTCCATTCCCACACCAGTGTCTGAAATGGAGACTTCCACCTGATCCTTGGTCTTGTTGACATCAATGGTGATTTTCCCATTCCTGGGTGTAAATTTGATGGCATTGGAGATAAGATTGCGGAGTACCGTACTGATCATCTTTTCATCCGCTGTAACTACAATTTCTTCTTTTACGCCATTATAAATCAATATGCTCTTTTGATTTGCATAGTGAATCAAACTTCCTATTTCATCCTCAATCAAGTTGTTAACAATGATCTTCTTTGGCTCATGGTGAAAACCACCTCGCTGCATTCCAGCCCAGTCCAAAAGATTTTCCAAAAGTTTGAGGGTCTGTTTGGCAGTAGAATAGATGATATCCGTATAGGCCACGATCGAATCAATATCCAAATCACGTGCTTCATCCCTCAATATTTCACTAAAACCAAGGATTCCATTGAAAGGACTCTTGAGGTCGTGTGCGATGATGGCGAAAAACTTGTCCTTCGTGGCATTGAGCTCCCGAAGTTTTGCCTCACTATCCTGCAAGGCCAGCTCCGCCTTTTTGCGCTCAGTGATATCCTGAAAAAGGCCATAGACCCTTCGATTCTCAAGGTCTGCCTTGCCGATCTCCTTTACCGACTTATGGTTCCCCTTGGCCGTAATAATCTCAGAATCTACCTCATATGAATTGCCGTCTTCAATGGACTGCTCCATGGATTTCAATACATTGGGCAAGGATTCAGGGGCATAAAACAGTTCCCTCATCGTTACCTTTGGTTCAAAGGACAATTCAACCTCATGAATATGATACATCTCCCTGGTCCATTTGAGCTCCTGGCTATCCATATTTAATTCCCAACCTCCAATTTTCCCAATTCTTTGAGAGTCTTCCAGTAATTTTTGGGTTTTTTCCCTTTCTATTTCCACCCGTTTTCGCTCACTAATGTCACTGTAGACGATAACGACCCCATATCCTTCAATCGGCACCGGACTTGCTGAAACATTGAGCCAGGTAATCTGCTTATTGCCTTTGACAATCCCCATCTCTACATTTGTAACCTGCCGCTTCTCTGCAAGTGCCCGAACACTGGCAAATTCCGAGACAGGCATAGTTTCTCCATCCGGTCTGATTATCCGCCACTCCTCTCCATCGATTTTTCGGCTTTCCTGTTCCTCAACAGAGATACCCAGGAGTGTTTCGGCAATTGGATTGGACTCAATGATTTTTCCGACAGGATCTGTAACGGTAATACCTACCGGGAAAATATCAAAGAGAACCTGGTATTTGGTCAGGACTACACGCAATTCTTGTTCGGCCTTCCTGCGTTTGGTGATGTCTTCGAAGATGGTGGCAAAACTACCAATGAACGGACAGTAGACCGAGATAGACAAATATTTGTCGAGCGGAGCAAAATAAGTTTCAAAAACCTCAGGATTGCCACTGAGCGCTACCTTGGAAAAAATTTCAAAATAGGGCGGTTGGTCAACCCCATAGGCTTCCTTGCTCGATTTGTTTACGACACTTTCCCTCGAAATCCCCAGCAGTGTTTCATAAGCCGGATTTACTTCATTGATGGTATAATCCACAGGAATTCCCTGATCGTCATACAGGAGGGAATGCAGGGCTGAACCATCAATCAGGTTGGCGAACAGCAGCCGGAATTTCTCATCGCTGCGTCGTTGTGCTTGTTCGGAGGCTTTCCTTTCCGTAACATTTTGAATTCTGCTGAAAATATGCGGAATGCCATTCAATATAAAAGATCTTGCCGATATCGAACCAACGAATGAACTACTGTCTTTGCGCAGATATTCAGCTTCATAATCTTCACAAAAACCGTGCTTCAGGAGTTCATTGACCACCTGCTGACGGTCGGCCGGATTTTTCCACAATTGGAAATCTATACTGGAAAAGCCCAGAGTTTCTTCCCTGGTGTAACCCGAAAGTTTGGCAAAACCCTGGTTAGCTTCTACCACTATGCCATCGCTTAGCCTCGTAATCAGCACTGCATCCGGACTGTTGTTGAAGAATAGTTCAAAATGTTCTTTGGTATCCCTGAACTCCCTTTGCCCGGAAGGATCTTTTTCCAGGGATGCAGCGTTCAGGAAAACGCTCTTTTCAAGGGATTGCTTTATTACCCTATTCTCAAGTTGCAGCTCCAGTAACGATGCGATAAGTTCCTCTTTGGTCTTCTCTTGAAAGTTCATACTTTACCTGATTTAGTCCTGCCAACAAATAACTTGTCTCAATGCCCTGAATTACTTTTCAAAACCAAATATAAGACAAAAGATACACCCTGGTTCATAAATACAATTGCTTGGCCAATTTGTTCAACAGATTGGCAATTTCACAAAGCCAATATTACTCACTGGTTCATCAAAAGCTTCTTTACAACCTCGTCGTAGTAGGGTTTTTCCTTCAGGCTTGAGTGAGAACCAGGGAAATAGAGGATGTCTACTTCGATAAAATTCGGAAAATCGAAATCTCGCATCACCACTGCGCAGCGCATATCGTTGGAGAGGCGCGTGTTGTCGATCATGGGAAACTGGAAATAATCTATTGTAAACTCCTGGGTTACCATGTTGATGAACTTTTCGTCTTTGGTAGTCTCTATATCCAACCTGACATTGACAGTTTTTTCATCAATATTCATGCTGGTTGCCTTCAGAAATACGACTCTTTTGTAGGCACTCTTTCTGCTTCCATCCCTGATTGTATCACTAAAAACTTTCGAATCTTTCCAATCGATCGCCAGTTCCTGGGAAAGACCTGGTTTATAACCCAAGGAATCAGCCGGGAAGGTAATAAACATGGTCTCCCTTGAAGCAGCCCCCTCCAGGCTTGAGATCTGTTTGGAAATAACATCCCCTGCCATTTTGTACAAGCGCTTCCGGTAGGCTTCTTTGAGTTGGAGGTTCTTTTCCAGCGCAATTTGGCGGTCCAGGTAGACGAAAAGTGGCATCAGGTTGAGTGACTCATGGAAATTATAGGCCAGCAGCTCCAGCTGCAGGATATTTTCATCCAAAGAGTGGGAGTCCTTGAGAATGGTTCCCAAAATCGAATTGAACATGTCCTTCCTGAGTGCACTTTCCGACTGTTCCCTGCCACTCATCAGTTGCGTATAAAGTTGGATCCTCGATTCATTGTTCTGTTTGTTGTTCAGATAATTGGATCCAAAATAACTTACCAATGCGATAGCCAGGGCAGTAAACAGTCCACCGATGGGTTGCAAAATTATCTGAATTTTGTCCCACAAGTCACGCTTCGCTTTTTTGTGCGTTAAAGGCTCTTCAGTATCCATTTGTCACCGGCTTTGTGCATCAAAAGATTGTAGCGAGTTGATTTATTGGATGAAAACACCTCAAAACTGGCCTCTTTGTATCCGACAACTTCAAGCTTTAATTTGCCGATCTCCTTGATCGCCACCGTAAAGTATCCGTTTTCATCGGTTTTGGCAGAGGCAATCAGCTTCTCATTCTGCATGATTTGCACCACTTGACCAATCAATGGTTTTCCGTCATCCCCTTTCACGGTTCCATAGATTTCACCGGCCTGCGTAATAAATGGGATGATCAAAAGTGATAAAAAAAGTATTCCTTTTGCTTTCATGTTGATTTGTAGATTAAAAATTTAGCCTGCAAAATTGTATAGAATATAAATATACGCTAAAAAAGGAAGAATTCCCTTCGTTTATACATATTTAACGCTTCAACTCAGAAGTTCATCTATATTTCGCACAATTCAATTTGAGATCTGATGGGTACTGTGAAATCAGAATTTCCATCTCAACTTTACCCACAATTCGTCGCCTAGATCCCACCATTTCCCTGTAACCGAGCGGGCCACACCATTTGAATAGCCGGTTAGAAATTCCCTGCATAGTTTGGTATCCTTGCCATTTTTCCTGTTCTTCTCATCCATTGCCTGCAACTCGGCAGCCCGCTTTTCAATCCGATCGATTTCATCAAAGAGCTTGTTTTCCTCCTTTGCTACTTCTGGTTCAACAAGCTCTTTCCCCATTTTCCAATTCACCATGGCGAGCCTGTTGGTCTGACGGAATGCCCAAAGCGCAGATTCACGGCTGAAGTGGTCCTGTCCGCAGAGGTTAAAACTTTGCGGCAAATCCAGATTACCGCAGTAAATGGGGATGCGCGGACTCAACCGTGGAACATCAAATCCGAAAAATAGACGCCCGCCGATGGCATCCGGCAAATCATCCCTGAGTTGTGCCACCCATGAATAGGCGCAGAATTGAACAGATATAGGCCTGTAGATGACCACTGCATCTTTTTTCAGGGTGTTTAGCAACTCTCTTTTCTCTGTTGACATCCACGGATGTGCAGCCGGACTGACGATGGTGTCAATTACTTCAACTCCCTCCTTGTTCTTTGTTTTGAGGGGCACTTTAAGATTTCGGATCAGCTCCCATTCTGTACCATCGTAGGTGGTCCGGTAAATTTCAAGCAGCTGTCTGATCGTAACTTTCTCTTCAGGTTTTACCGAGAATGGTAGTTCTGAACTGCTGTATTTCAATCCAAGGGATGGAGCCAGCAGGTTAAACAGATAAAATTCGCGGATGGCAAAGGGCTTTTCAGTTCCGCCATAAGCCTCCCAGAATTTGAAGGGCTTCTTGCCATCCCAAAAGCCCATTTTTTTGGCAACTTCAAATACATTTTCGGAGAATCTGAAGAAATCCGGATCATCCTTTTTAAGTTCAGCAATGCGGCAGATGTTGGCAGAGATGCCCACATGGTCATCGGGGATCCGTTGTGCTGCCCAGACGCCCCCTATTTTTTCCGGTCCCTCCCCGAAAATTTCCATTTGCCAGACCTCCCGCTTGTCGGCGATGGTAATACACTCTCCTGCATCAGCATAGCCATATTCCTTGATAAGCTCTCCAATCAACTGGATGGCATCCCGGGCTGTTGAGCATCTTTGTAAGGCAATCCGCTGAAGTTCCTCCACCGGGAACATTGCCTTTTTGTTAACCAGCTCCTTCCTGCCGCTGATGGTCGTCTCTCCGATAGCCAGTTGCTTCTCGTTTATACATGGGTAGGCAGTGTTGAGGTAGGCAAAGGTATTGGCAACTTCAGGAATTTCCCCCTTTAGTTCAACTTTGTCCATGCTCCATGGAGTCTGGGTATGCATGGTTCCCCAATAAACCCGATGGGTGGTATCCCTGACAAATTTTTGGGCCGGAACAAACTGCAGCCAGGTCCGGTAATAGGCATCACAGGTATGTGCAGTAATCACAGAACCATCGTCCGTTGCTTTCCTCCCTGCAGTAATGCTGGTACAACTTTCGCGGTAAATCTCCTCCTCCGGTATTTGTGCAACGCCAATTGCCGGGGTGATCATAGAGAATAAGAATGCAAGAAATGGGACAAAAATTTTGGGTCTCATCAAGAATAGTATTGGTCACTAATGTCCCAAAAATAACTCTTTTGGCTGAAATAACCGATCTTGCTTCCTGCATACTGTTTGATTCCCCCATACCTGAAACAATGAACCGCAATTTGACGTATCGGTAGAAATATTGCCCACCATTTTACAACCAGATCAAATACCCATGAACAAAGGCAAATACATGAACCCCTATCTTGCCGGTCTGCTGCTCGGACTTGTTTTACTCGCTGCAATGTATCTTTCGGGAAGAGGGCTTGGTGCCAGTGGTGGAATAAAGTATGCCATGGTTGCCATGGTAGGGACTGTTGACAAACAGCACGCAATGGAGTCATCCTATTACAGCAAATATTTTGAGAATGGCGAAAACCCGCTCAAAAACTGGCTGGCCATTGAAGTGCTGGGCATGGTTTTGGGAGGTTTTATTTCCGGAGCCCTGTCGCACCGCCTTAAATTCAAGATCGAGAAATCACCCAAAATTTCGAATGTAAAAAGGCTGACTTTTGCCTTTGTCGGAGGGGCATTTTTTGTGTACGGGGCGCAACTTGCCCGCGGGTGTACCAGTGGAGCAGCACTTTCCGATATGGCAGTCCTCTCGGTAGCCGGATTTGTTACCATGATGGCAATTTTTGGATCGGCTTACATTTTTGCCTGGTTTTTTAGAAAACTTTGGATATAAAAGGGTAAAGTTAAAGGATAAAGGTTAAAGGATAAAGATATGGGACCTCTTTCAGTACTTTCAGAATTTCCGGAATGGATGAATCTGTTGATTGCCTTCGCGATAGGAATTGGTTTTGGCTTTGCCCTTGAGCAGGCCGGATTCTCCTCCAGCCGCAAACTGGCAGGGATGTTTTACGGATATGATACTACGGTGCTGAAAGTTTTCTTTACGGCAGCCATCGTTGCCCTGGCCGGGTCACAATTGCTCAGTTATTTTGGATTGCTGGACCTGAGCCAGGTATATGTAAATCCCTACTTTGTCAAAGCCAGCATCCTTGGCGGAATTATCATGGGAGCCGGTTTTATCATGGGCGGATATTGTCCCGGTACCAGCATCAGTGCCCTTTCCATTGGCAAGATTGACGGAATGGTATTCCTGACAGGTGGGCTTTTTGGGGCATTTTTATTTGCTGAGACCTATCCAATGATCCAGTCTTTGGCCAATGACAACAACAAAGGTGCATTGCAGATCGATGCGTGGATGGGCATTTCACCTGGTTTCTTTACTTTGCTACTGATTTTGGCAGCAGTACTTTTGTTCTGGATTGCCGAACTGGCGGAGAAAAAATTCAGCAGGCCTGATATAACTTCTGATCTTTAAAAAGCAACAATGAACGCACGCATCATTTTTTCGGTATTTCTGGTTGGGATAGGAGTCATTGTTGCGCTTCTACCCGTCCATACCCCGGCATCGTTCCTTTTGAGATCGAAAGAGCTGCTTTCAAGATCCTTGGAGGAAGAGCGGTACATTTCAGTGGATCAGGCAGCAAAATACATTAACAACGAAGACAGCACCGTCCAGTTCATCGATCTGCGCAGTGAGGAGCAATTCAGGGAATGCAACATTCCCGGTTCTGTAAATATCCCATACCAGCATCTTCTGGATCCACGGTGGGATGCTACCTTCCATCAAAAAAGCATCAAGACCATTTTATACGGAAATGGAGATTTGACGGCTGCCCATGCCTGGACCATCGCTACCGGAAGGGGTTACAAAAACATGTACATCCTGAAAGGCGGCCTCAACGAATGGTTCGGCACAGTGATGCTCAGTAGTTTTTCAGGAGCCAAAATTACGCCTGCAGAGAATGCCAGGTTTGAAACAAGAGTAAATGCCCGAAAGGCCTTTACACAGATAAACAGCCTGCCTGACAGTCTCAAGAGCTCCTTTTTCAGCACCAAAAGAATCAAACAATCCAAGCTGGACGGAGGCTGCGAATAAATTCAACCATGTAAAAAAATGAATCAGTTAAAAAAATTGGCCCCAATCATCCTGGTATTGTCAGCGATCTTGATTTTGGTCTTCGCCAGGAACAGTGATCCCGACCTCTTTAAGGCCAAAGTAAATACTGCCGTGGAAAAATCCAGGGATCGTGCCAATCTGATCACTTCGGAGGAACTTGGCAAACTTCCCGAATCCTGGTTGTTGTTAGATCTCTCCCTGGAAAAAGGTATTGATTCGCTTCAATTTCAGCGCACCGCAAATATTCCCATGGATCACCTGCTGGACAAGTCCACCTTGAAAATGCTGGATGAAACGAAAGGAGCCATAGTCCTCAGGGCGGATGAGATTGGTACTGCTGCCAATGCCTGGGTCATCCTTAACCAGCTGGGATATACAAACCTGCGGATCCTTAGGACGGAAGAGGATCCGGAAGTTCTAAAATACAAATTCCAGCCTGACACAACAGTCAGGCTGGAATTAAATTCAACGGAATAAGTCAAAGGAGCTAACGCTTCTCATAGGGAAAATTCTCAATTTCACTTTCGCTGAACGGCAGCCAGGAGAGCAGGCTCTTGTCTTTCAACATCTTACTGTGCATGAATGCATTGTTCCCGTAAAGTACTGTTTTGGCATTGTAGCCGAACAAACGAAGATAGGCTGTCACGAAGCCTGAATTGTGCCCGGTCCCACAGTAAATGGCAACCTCCCGGTTGGTTGGAATGGACTGCATCTCTGCGACAATACCCAAAGTGCCATTCGTCTTGTAACGCACTGCACCCGGAATGTGACCCGCATCGTACTTGTCCTTGCGCTCAAAATTGATGGTATAATAGTCCTGGGAATGTTCGAAAACTTTTTCAGAGGTAATGAAAGCACCTGCTATTCCCTCCGCAAACAACTGGTTGAAACGTGCCATCATGATCTCTTCTCCGGTCGTTTTCGCGGTGTTCAGCTTTGGGAAGTCGGCAAGGATGGCTCTCTCATTTTCAGCTGTCTCCAACTTGCCTTCAAATTGATCTGAAACAGCTTTCAGCCAGTTATCCCGGGCAAAATCCTTGTTCCAGCCACTCATTCCCCAGCGCATGGCATAGACATTGCCGTAACCCATCAGGCGCAGGAGGGAGGTGACATAACTGGAATATTGTCCTGAATTGCAGACTACCACGATTTTTTCAAACTCAAAAGGCTTTATTGCATTGCTAAAAAAGTCAGGAATTTTGCTGAATTCAACATTTACGGCTCCTTTGATGTGGCCCTTTGCAAAGGCAGCCGGTTCCCTCAGGTCGATGATCTTTGTGTTACCTTCCAGTTCCTTAAAAACTGCAGCGGCCTTTATCAGGGAGGGGAAATTCCTTCCATTCACATAATCCCCTGATTCCTCCAGGTACTTCAACAATTTCATTGCTTCCTCATTGGGGACAATGGTGGCACTCTTTGACTCAACTGGAGGTACTGATGCAGGTGACGGTGATTTTTTGCCTCCACCGGAACAGGCAACAGTCAGAACCACCAGGATGGGAAAGAACCATTGGAGAGGCTGTGTTCGGCTGATACGATTCATCTTCATGATGCTACTTATTTTTTAGGGACCAACACATTGTCCTTGTCGTATTGAAGTGTTTCAATCCGCTGTCCCTGCTCATCGTACTTATAGGCTACAATTGCAACTCCATTGCCGGGATTGTTGACAATGTTCTTCTCTTTGTCCATGGAGATCCGCTTCACCAACGCTCCATACTGATCGTATTCCGATTTGGTTACGGGAATATTCTTGCCCCCCAGGTATTCATTGTCCTGGTCATATTGCGTACTTTCAACTACATACCCGTTGGCATCCACCACATTCACCCGCTTGGCCCATCCCCAATACAAATTGGAAAGCTGTCCGGCGGTGTTGTGTACAGAGAACTCCAGCAGATCGCCCGCCTCATTGTATCCGAACTTGAAATAGGATACACCGATGTCCCCGCAGTTTTCAGCAGTACAATTGTATAGACTATCTGCCTGGTAGTTGGCCATCCGGGTCACCAGACCTTTGTCATCATAGGTAAAACGCAGTTCATAGAACGGGCAGAATTCATTCATCACCACACTCTCCTTGGCCAGATTGTAGCGCAGCTCCTTGATCATACCATTTTCAAGCTTGGTCCACTGGTAGTTGTGAATCTTGTTGCGGTTTTCCACCGGAGCATTGTTTTCATCCAGGTAGCGCATGGCCACCCGCAAACCTGTTGCATCCAGGGTGTATTCAAAAACAGAAGCCCCGCCGTTCTTAATGGGTTCATTTTTTGCATTGAAGAAACGTTTGATCTGTTTGTCACCTTCGTAGGTATAGGTGATTTTTGCTGCACCGATTGAAGAATAATCCAGCAGAACATTGTTTCGGTTGTATTCTACTGAATCCAGCCGATTGTTTTCACCAAAAGTAAGCTTGTAGTTGTTGACATTTTTTGCCTCTTCGGCAGTTAGTTCATGAAGACCCTCTTCGGTATCCCAGGGTGTTTCACTGAATTGGATACTACGGTAATATTTAACAAGGCTCTCGGCCTTGTTTTTGGCGGGTTGCTGGTTGCAGGCATTTAAGCCCAAAGCGATTATAGCGAAAAAAATAAACTTATAGTACTTCATTTGTGGCTAAATAAATCATTAATAATATTGTTTTAAGTTCTTTACGGAATATTTCCATAAAAGTTCTATTTGGGAATTCTACTTTTGAAAGTTTAGCATCCAAACCTGCAATCGGATAGGAGAAACGGGATTAATTCCCGTTTCGTCCTTCCACACCACCGTGCGTACCGTTCGGTACACGGCGGTTCCTTAATTTACGCTATTAACCTTCCGAAAATAATCCGAAAAGAAAGTGTAGCCTGCTTGTTCAAGACGGTCGGTGGTGATTGTCCTTGATAGAATTGGACTATTGGCAGTATGCCAGTAGCCTTTTCTGGTATTAGCGTATTCCCATGCCTTGGATTTATTGATACCAAGTTTAATGAGATTCCGCCAACGGGTTCGTGTCCGTTTCCATTGTTTCCAGATAACCATCCGCAGACGTCTGCGATACCATTCATCCACCCTAAGCAGAAGTTTCTTTATATCTGCCAGTTTAAAGTAGTTCACCCAACCAGTAATATACTGCCTGAGTTCCTCTTTCCGTCTTGCATCTCCCCACCCATTGCTTCTCGATGTGAGCGTTTTTATACGCTCTTTCATCTTATCTACGCTAATGGGGTGTGTCCGTAGTCGTCCCCCTTTCATATTTTCATAGAAGGAGTATCCCAAAAATTTAATTCTTTGGATATAAGCTGCTGCCGTCTTTCCCCTGTTTACCTTCAGAAACAATTTCTCCTCGATGTACGGTATAATGTTTGCCAATGTCCTCTCTGCACTCCGTTTGCTTTTGCATAGGATTACCAGATCATCAGCGTAACGCACAAAGCGGTGTCCCCGCCTTTCGAGTTCCTTGTCCAGTTCATTAAGCATGATGTTGCTCAACAACGGGCTCAGTGGTCCTCCTTGCGGCACTCCTACATTGGTCTCTTCAAACTTATTCCGCACTACCACCCCGGCATGGAGGTATTTATGGATAAGCGAGATTACCCGCCCATCTTTTACCGTCCTCGATAATACTTCTATCAGTTTGCTCTGATTGACCGTATCAAAGAACTTCTCCAAGTCCATATCCACAGCGTATTTATAACCCTCTGTGATATACTCCTTGCATTTGTTCAATGCCTGATGCGCACTGCGTTTTGGTCTGAACCCGTAACTGCTAGTGGAAAACTGTCTCTCGTAAACAGGTGATAAAATCTGTGCAATAGCTTGTTGGACGACACGGTCAACTACCGTGGGGATGCCAAGCATTCTCATCTTTCCATTGTCCTTGGGTATCTCTACCCGTCGTACCGGATTAGGGCGATAGGTACCGCCCATTATGGATTGTATAAGCTCCTCCTTGTTCCTGACAAGATAATCCCTTAAAGATTCGACTTCCATCTTGTCTATGCCTCCGCTCCCTTTATTCCCCTTTACCTTT
>CAZVTL010000085.1:0-14042 GCA_964630075.1 uncultured Tangfeifania sp. | reverse complement strand
ACCCTCATGAACTAACGTTCACAAAATAGCATGTAAATTGCCTTGAGGGTTCCATATTTACATTCTGATATTCAAATAATTAAAACCGTTATTTACGTCTAAAAGGGTGTGTCTCGCACAAGTCTTGACATTGACTAAATAATTATGTGTACTACAAACTTGAACCTATGCAGCTGTTTCGGGTATAAATCTGTATGTTTGGTTTGCGCTTATCTGTAAAAGTAAAGAATTATTGTTGTAATAACCAATTGTTTGTCCAATAAATATTTAAGTACAATAAATGTTTAAATGTCGTATTGCACTTTTCAATCTACCCCTAAATCCCCTAAAGGGGACTTCTAGCATCTATCATAACCTCAGATAATTGCAGGAAAAAGTCCCATCAAGGGTTTGGGGTATAAAAACATTACAATAAATAGTTCTCATTATTTAGCAGGGTAAAATTTTTACAAAAATAGTTAGGTGGTTGCAGAAATGACAGCTGATTTGTAATTGGGGGTGATAGGAAGCCTGGTGAGCAGCCTGCCAGGAGGCTTTACAGGCTTCTGGTATCAATTGAAGAGACATCCCGCCCGACGTCTTTGCGGAAAAGCTTGTTTTATTTGATCAGATAGACTCCTTCACGAAGCTCTGCAAAGGGACTTTCGGGTTTGCAATTGAAGGAGAATTTTGTGTTTACATTTGTTACTTCCCAGCTTTTTTGGGCTTTCCCGGCAGGCGCAAACCGGGCAGAACTCCCTTTTGGTACCGTCAGGTTTAGTTCGATTTTACCATTTTCATCCCTGGTCCATGCTATTCTGATATCGCCTGAAGGGGTGTGGTAGACTGCCGCTGCATGGTTGAGCCCTTCCGGGAAAAATGGGTTAACCAGATATTTCTTAAAACCGGGATAGTCGTCCAGGGGACGCAGGCCGGCCAGCCAGCGAAAGTACCATTCGGTGACAGTGCCAAACATGGGATGACAGTTGGAATAGGTGTTGTCGCTCTCCTTCCAGGTCTCCCACAGGGTAGTGGCACCACGGTCAACCATATGACCCCACCCGGGATAGGCAGTACTGTTCACAATCTTGTAGACCTCGTCGGCATGACCCGTCATGGAGAGTGCCTCCAGGGTGTATTTGGTCCCAAAGATGCCTGTGGTAAAATGGCCTGCTGGTCCGGATCTGACAGCCTTTAACAGGGAATCAGCTGCAGCGGGAAGTTCCTTTTGGGGGATGAGCCCGTAATAGATCAAAGTGGCAAAAAGAGTCTGTCGGTTGATGGGACCCGGCACGGCCTGGTACCAAAATTGATCGAGCAGCTTCCTGGTAAGGGATTTTTCCAGTTCGTCGAATTTTTTGAGGCTGGCTGCATCTTTTTTCAATGTGGCAAACCGTTTCATGATCCTGGCACAATCGAGGTAGTGGGTGGTACCAATCAATTGCACGGGTACTTTCACCATCGATTCGTGGTCGCTGAGTCCTTTGTCTACGATGCCATTTGGGTGCAATCTTTCAACTTTGGCCATCCATTCCAGGTCTTTCTGGTACAATTCGTCGACCATGGCTGTATCTCCATAATATTGGAAAAGCTTGTCCTGGGTGATTAGAAATGCAGACTCCCAGCTTATTCCGCAATATTTTATGCCCACATAGGGTGCCGTATCGACAAAGATGGAGTCTTGCATCGCATCCACCCAGTCGTAGATGGTTTTGCGGTAAAAAGCCTGCATGTCAAAATTACAGATAAAGGATTCGCTGGTGGCATTCAGGTCTCCCCCATAACCGAACTTCTCACGGGCCGGACAATCTGACTGGACCGAGATCAGGTTATCCAGAAAGGTTTGGCGGGTGATCGTCTGAATCTCGTTCAGTAGTGGCGTGCTGCAGGTGAAACTGTTTTGATTTTGGACATCCGTGTGAAAAAAGAGTGCCCGAATATCTTGCGCATCTGGCAAATAGTCCAGGCCTGAAATTTCCATGTAGCGAAAGGTATGAAATGTAAACCGGGGTTGCCAGGTTACCACTGCATCCTCTCCAAAAACATAGCTATCGGTTTGCCAGGCTACATCTGGAGAACCCGGACCACCAATCCCCTTTCGCTTGATCTGTCCTGCGACTGTTGTCATGGGATTGATTGTCCCATCCTTGTACAAGCGCTCTCCAAATCTGAACCGGATGGTATCACCAGGCTTCGCCCGCATTTTGAGACAGTACAAACCGGTCAGGTTGACTCCAAAATCTACTACCGCCGTTGCTCCAATCCGGTGAATGGCTTTAGGTGCAAATTCCCTGGTTTTGCGAATGGCCGGAAAAAAAGCAGGGTACAGTGTGCCTCCCGGCCCCGTCTTCACCACTGGAATTTTCCATGACCGATCGTTGAAACCCGGTTGGTCCCAGCCGGGCAATTCCCTTCGCGCATCGTAGAATTCCCCCAGATAGACGTTGTTTTTGATGATCGGTCCATCCATTGTCCTCCAGCTCAAGTCAGTAGTAATTTTCTCTGCGCTTCCGTCGGCGTAGGTCAGCAAAAGCGTGGCAATAAATTGTGGATCGCCGGTAGGCAGATCATCCCGGAGGTTCCTCCTTCCAAAAAGGCGAAGCGGCAGTAAATTGTAGAAGCCATTTCCCAACCTGATACCAATGGTATTGTTACCGTTGCATAGCAGTGGGGTAATGTCGTAGCTTGAAAAGTAAATCCTTTTGCTGAAATTGGTCCAGGCGGGATCCAGCACATTGTTTTCAATCAATTTCCCATTCAGTGAAGCGAGGTAATAACCGGCAGCCGTAATGGTGAATGTGGCCTTTTGGAGCTTACCGTTCACAGAAAAATCCTTTCTGAAAAGTGGTGCAGGATGATCTCCGTACCGCAATGAATCGGCCATGGTGATGGGTTCATGGGCTGAAATCCAGGAAGCGTCCTGAAAAAGAACACTGCTGCCTGCTGTGCCATTCTGTGCCTCCAAAGGGTCAAAAGTACAAAGCAGAAGAAAGGAAACTACCGCCCCAATTCGAAATATTTTCTGATGATGCATTGGATGAACAATTTACAAATGATGGCAAATAATAGTCGTAAAACTTTTCCAGATCTCGTAGTTTAACATAGGCTTCCCATTAAACAGTATTAAGATCTGGAAAAGTTGTTAAATAAATATCTTCAATTCCATTTTACACCATCATTCGATCTGACTCCATTGGCCGGGAAAGGGTGTTGCGCATCAAACGGGTAAAGCGCTTTCTGCTCCTCAATAACGATCATCTCTTCCCTGACAGTTCCATCGGGATTCATCGCTTTGGAGAGATCCAGCCCCAGGTGTTTGGCGAGAAATGGGTAGGCAGCAGCCCGCTTGTTCAGGTCATAGCCATGCTTGTCGTTGGGAAGATGCACATTCCGGACCATATCTGATTTTCCAAAGAGCCCGTATATATACTTCAGGTGGGGCATTTCAACCTCCGGATTGTTTTTGGTCCAATCGTCGCCATCGGAGATGAGCAACATGGGTCGAGGTGCAGCACAGGCGGCGATTTCGACATTGTTGGTCTGGAAATCACCCGCCTTGTGGATGGGCATGCCACTTTCGCAGACGCAGCCGCCAAAGAAATGGGCAGAAACCATCACAACCGGCACTGAAACTTTAATCCGCGGGTCGATTGCTGTGAGCAGAAATGTCTGTGTGCCGCCGCCTGAAGCTCCGGTACAGGCAATTCGATCTGGATCTGCTCCCAGCTCCAGGATAAAGTCAACACAACGAATGCTGTTCCAAAGCTGTAGCTTCAATACTTCGGGATGGTTGTGTGTCCAGCCCAGTTCGCCCATCTGACCATAGCCCACCATGTCGTAGCCAAAAACCATGGCCCCCATTCGGGCTAAAGCAGCATGGCGTTTTTGTGCATCCGGCCTGTATCTTCCCACATCACCAGGTTTCGACCAGTGACCATGGGGACTTATGATTCCAGGTAATTTACCTTTGGCATTTGTTGGGGTGTAGAGGCTTCCGGTTACGAAAACACCGGAAAGTGACTCAAATGCAACGTTCTGAACCTGGTATCCGTCGAACACCCGTTTGGGGCCAACATAGGCATTGAGCGGGAATTTCTCCGGGAATTTCTCCAATCCTGACCCCCTGCGTAATTGATCTCTGATCTTTTGGGCTCTTTGCTCCCACTCTTTTTGGTTGGTGTAAGTTTTTTGTTGAGCTTCCAGGAATAAACGACCTTGTGCTTCCGACCAGAAATTTCCCTGGCAAAGCTGTACTCCAGGGATACCATCCATGTTTTTAAGATTCTGGGCATCAGCCGATGACAACAACATCACCAAGAGGGTGGAAATAAGATATGATAGATGTTTGTGCATGCTGCCAATATTTTTGATTGGTCTAAATTAAGCAAAAAAGATAAAATAACAGGATGGATTTGAACATCTGTATTAAATGTAAACCAAAACGATACGTAACTGAAAATTATTCTTTAAATCCATATAATTTATAATCAACACAATAAATATATTTTTAATTTTGAAAAGGGGATAAAATTCATTTTAATTCAGGATGGTTTTTCGTGCTGAAACAATGCTGTGATTTTTTTCGTAATTTTAACATAATCTTTAACAACCACCTGATTCTGATATTTTATTTCTGACCTAAAAAATGAGTATATTCAACCGTCCAACACAATTTTTTTTCGTACAAATGAACAATTGTCTATTTATCAGGTTAACTTAAGTAAAGCAAAAAAAAGAAATACCAATAAAAAACCATCGAATGAGGCACAAGATTTTAATTGTAGACGATGAAAAAAGTATTCGTCTGCTGCTCGAAAATTTCCTTTCAAAAAACTACGATGTTGAGAGTAAAAGTGATGGGATTGATGCTTTGGAATGGTTGGAAGGGAATTTACCTGACCTGATCATTTGTGACATTCAAATGCCCAACATGGATGGGTATCTATTTCTGGAGAAGGTACGGCAGCGGGGATTTACCAAGCACACCCCGATCATCATGCTATCGGGAGTTGAGAACAGCAAGGAGCGGATCAAATGTTACAGGCTGGGAGCCCAGGATTTCCTGGCCAAGCCTTTTAATCCTGAAGAGTTGGCTGAGTTGATAAAAAAGAACCTGTTTCCCGTATATTATGCTTTGAAGTGGTAATATCTGTCTTGATTTTTAGCGAATAGCCCATTGTTACCTAACATATTCAAAAAATTATGGATTCCAGAATTAGTATATTGTACATTGGCCATCTTTCTGAAACAATTGAGGCACTTCAAGCGCATGCGGATGTAGCTGTCATTCAATGCACCAATGCGCTTGAGGCGATCCGCTACCTGCAGCACGAACAAAAGCCGGATGTCGTCGTATCGAACTATTACCTTTCGGGTGGAAGTGGCATTGAGATTCACGAGTGGTTGCGTGAACGGGTAGAATTTGACCGGGTCTCCTTCATCCTGCTTTCCTATGAGTTCAGGGAAGATTTTTACAAAACTGCTTTTGAAACCCGTATGGACGACTACTTTGTCCTTCCGCTCCCAGATGCAGATAGCATGGTAAGCAGGATACGGTTTCTCGTTGAATACAGAAACAAGTATTCAATTTCGGCTTACAACCCTGTGGCAAAGCAGGATGTCAAATATGAAATGCCGGTTTCAAAAAGGGCATTCGACCTCTTCGTAGCCATCTCTGCCCTGATTTGCCTCTCTCCCATCTTGCTGCTGGTCGTATTGGCCATTCGGCTTGAATCGAAGGGAAAAGTCTATTACATCTCGAAAAGGGTTGGGCGTGAGCCTTTTGATTTCTATAAGCTTCGTTCCATGCGGACCGGGGCGGACAAGGAGCTCAAAAACCTGGCAAAAGAGAAAAACCAGTATGCTACCGCCTCGCAACAGGCTGAAATTGATTTTTCTAAGCCTTGTCCGGTTTGTGCCAAACTGCCGGGGGGGAAGAGTTGTTCCCCCATCATGCACATTGGAAATGAGAAAATCTGCGATTATTGGTACAACACCCAAAAGAGGGAGGTCGCCAAAACGAAGTCTGCATTCATCAAAATCACGGATGACCCAAGAATCACTAAGGTTGGCAAGTTTATACGCAACACCAGTATTGATGAGCTACCGCAACTGATCAATGTCATCAAGGGGGATATGTCGATAGTAGGCAACAGGCCACTACCGGTTTACGAGGCTGAATTGTTAACCAGGGGCTTTGCCTCCAAGCGTTTTCTTGCCCCGGCTGGGATTACCGGTTTGTGGCAGGTGGAACTGCGCGGCAAAGGCGGTGTGATGTCGGAGGAGGAGCGGATGAGGCTGGACAATGAGTATGCCGACCACTTTATTGGCAACAGTTACTCTTTCTGGTATGATCTAAAACTTATTCTGCGGACTGTACCTGCACTATTCCAGAAGGATACCGTTTGATCACCTTTTTGGTATATTTGCATTGCAGCGTCGGCCAAAGGCTAGACTTTCAGAACATTTACATTACTATTTTCACGTGAAGCGATCTTATTTTTTTCTCTCGGTATTGTTTATTTTGCTAGCCACTCATCCGACTGTTTTGGCCCAGGAAGCGAATGGAAGAAACTTCGTTCAAGATGACATTGAGAAGCTGCTCCCGCCTTTGCAAGCCTTGATTGACTCAGCCATTTCTAAGAACCCAACCGTAAAATCGAGGGAGATGGAGGTGAAAATACTGGAACACAAACTCAAATCTGAACGGGTAAAATGGTCTGAAAATGTTGGATTTCAAACTGATGTACGTTATGGTACTTTCAATAATTTCTCCACCAATACAGCAGAAGGTCAGACGCCAAACCTGTTGGCCACCCAAACCAGTCAAATGAATTATGGGGTGGGTGCCTACATCAAGATGCCCCTATTTGACTTTTTGGACTACAAACATATGATCGGTGCGGCCAAGGCCGAAGTGGAGAAGGCAGCACATCTGACAGAGGAACAAAAGGAAGTAATCAGATTGCTGGTAATCAAGCAATACCAGGAGTTGATACTGAAACAGCGACTCTTAAAAATTAGCTCAAAATTCCTGGAGACAACCAAAATCAATATGGCAATGGCTGAAAAGGAGTTTCAAAACAATGTGATTGCTGTTGGAGAATTTACTAGGCTTTCAGGTATTTACTCATCAGCAGAGGCCGATTTTGAAACGGCAAAGATAGAATTCAAGACTTCCCTTATGGTGCTGGAAGAGATTACCAAGACAAAATTCAACCTTGGCAGCAACAACTAAAGCAGTAAATTATGGAGATCATTGATCTGATCAGAATCGTACGAAAGCATCTTGTCTTGTTGCTGGTTACACCGGTTCTCATGGCAAGTTTGGTTATTTTTCTTACCAGGAATCCCTCCTACAAGTATGAATCCAGCACCACGCTCTATACTGGCATAGCCTCCGGTTCCAGTGTTGAAATGGATAAATCCTTCAACTATTTTGCCTCCAACATTGCCTTTGACAATCTTATCAGCATCATTAAATCGCGTGAAACACAGCAAGAGGTTGGCATCAGATTGTTGACCCAGCATTTGATGCTCCACCAATCTGATCCACGTTACATCTCAAATGACTCCTATGCAAAACTAAAAGAGCTGATACCCGAATATGTCAGGGTAATTGTTGCAAAATCTGCTCCCATTCCGAGAAAGGAACTATCGGCAGTGACTAGTTTGTCGGATACGCTCACCTCAAAAAACGAGGCTGACACAACAGCAACGTTCTCCTTCTCTTCGCTGGAAGGGGCCAATAATCCTTTAAAATCGCTCTTACCCGCTTCAATTGATCCTGTTTTATTTGAACAAAATGTGGAGAAACTGACCCAACTTTACAACAGCAGTGACACCAATTCAGTTTACAGGTTGCTCAATTTTGTCGATCCGCACTATTCCATTGAGGCCATCTCCAACATCAATGTACAGCGTATCACCAGCAGTGATTTGATCCAGCTGAAATATGAGTCGGACGACCCGGGCATTTGCCAGCAAACACTCTTGTTGTTCACAGAAGTATGCATAAAAAATTACAAGAAGATCAAGGAGAACCGTTCTGACGCGGTGGTAAAATATTTTGAATTTCAATTGAAGCAAGCCGAAAACAAGCTCAAATTGGGAGAAGATCAATTGTTAAAGTTCAACAAGGACAACAACATCATCAATTATTACGAACAGAGTAAGGCAGTGGCAGGCGTCAAAGAAGAGCTGGATGTTGACTATAACAACATGAATATCAAGCTTGCCGGGTTCTATGCTGTCATTAAGAGACTGGAGGAGAAACTTGGGGACCAGCAGTTGATCCAGCTAAAAAGCTCCAAAGTAGTTGATCTCAGGAATCAGTTGAGTGACCTCAATTTCAAAATTGTCTCGATGGAGACGATGGGAATTGCCGATAGCCTTGATACCCAGAAACTGGTTGACCTAAAAATTAGTTATGATAAACTGACCAGTGAGCTCAAACTTGCTGTAGGTGAGTTGTATTCCTACACCAGTACCTCCAATGGGGTACCGGTTAATACGATCCTGACCGATTGGATTAACAATGTTCTGGAAGCAGAGAATACCAAGGCAGGAATTGCGGTGTTGGGAGAGCGGATCAAGGAGTTTCAAAAGCAGTATGCAATTTTTGCCCCTGCCGGAGCCAACCTTAAAAAGATTGAGCGGGAAATATCCGTTTCGGAACAGGAATACCTGGAGATCCTTCACGGACTGAATCTTGCCAAACTGAAGATGCAGGACAATGAGTTATCTTCCAACATACGAACGGTCGACCTCCCATTTTATCCGTTGACCCCCATCCCTACCAAGCGAAAGATAATGATTCTGGCTGCTGCCATGTTTGGCTTAATGGTTGTATTATCCACGGTATTTGTCCTTGAATATTTTGACAATACCCTGAAGAATCCTGTTAAGGCATCGAAAATTTTAAACTTGCCACTCCTGGCAATCTTCCCAAAGATCTTGCTGAAAACCGCGAGAAGCAATTTCCCTTACATCACCAACCGCATGCTGGAAATTGCCGTTCAAAACATCCAGCACCACCTGGAAAAGCATAAAACGGAAAAAAAGCCCCGGACTTTATTGTTCTTCAGCACTTTGAACGATGAGGGCAAATCGGTCGTAGCCGGAAATCTCGCCCTCAAACTGAAGAGTCAGGGAGAGAAAGTTCTCTACATGGATTTTTCACGTGAATCCCTCAGGCAGGCTGAACTGGCGCACTTGGGTTACGAAGAGCGTAGCGAGGAGTCGGCACCGGCACCTGTCCAAATCTTACCGGAGAAATTTTCAATTCTCAACTGGCTGCTTGGGTATCCGGATGAAAGGATTGATTGCTACAGTCCTTTTTTGAAGCGACCCGAAAGCTACCTTTCCAAGGAGGAAGTTTTTAGTTACCAAATCGACTCAAATTTTTACTCCGCAAAGAGTTACCTGGATATTCTGAAGGGAAGCAATGATTCACTGGCACAAATACCTGATTATGTCTTAATCGTGTTGCCAGCCATACTTTATTATCCATATCCTGTAGGTCTGATTACTGCTGCTGACCTGACCACCCTGATTTGCCGTGCGAACAGGGTTTGGTCGACCGCTGATCAGGGGGCACTGGATCTGATTTTAAAAATATCGAATCAAAAAACCTTCTTTTTTCTGAATGGGGTAAAACTGAATGTTGTTGAAACTGTCCTGGGCGATTTGCCGAAAAAACGGAGCAGGTTACGCCGGATTGCCAAGAATTTATTCCGACTTCAGTTTTATTCCAGGAATCATTTTTAAAACCTGTATCGCATCATTTTCCAGGCTTTCAGGCAGACAAAATGTGAAAACAGAATAGTAGACAAGGAATTACGCATCTAAAAACAGCAAGTGACCATCAGAAATCATCCATCCGTTCTTTGACGATGAATCAACCAACGGGCAAACATTTAATATCCTTTATGAGTACACGCAATAAAATAGTTTTGCTTTATCTGCTAACGATCTTCATCATGGTAGGTGCCATGTTTTACTTCAGTTATTCTCAGGATCGTCAGAATAAACTTATTATCAACTCAGCAGCAGAGCAACAGATCGACTTAATCAATGCAGCTATAAAAGTACAATCCAGTCAGTTGGACGATATCGTCCACGACTATACATTCTGGGATGATTTGGTTGAAAAGCTCCAGAAGCCAGATATGGCATGGGCTTTGGACAATATAGGAAGTGCTATCCAATCCTTCAAATTGTATTCAATCCGCATATATAACCTAGATGGCCAATGCATCTATCAATTTGGCGAGACATCAAAAGATGTCATGGCTGGTGAGCCCAACCGCGAAATAATTCTTGAAATAACCCGTCAAAATAAAGTGGTTCATTTTTTTAAAGAGAATTACGGCAATGTTTTGGAAGTATCAGGTGGTACCATCCACCCTACAAATGATTCTTTGAGAACCCTACCTGCAGCAGGGTATTTCTTCCTGAGCCGGAATTGGAACCGAAATTTTTTAGACCATCTTGAAATTAATACAGCCAGTAGGATCTACCTGGGTGATAAGCCGAATATAGAAGGGCAATTAATTGAAAATGACACTCTCACAATATCAAGATCGTTACTTGGGTATGACAATAAAATCATTAAGAATCTTGTTGTCAAAAAACCAAACAATGTTCTGGTAAACTTTCACCAGGTTAGCACCTTTGTCTTCTATTTATTTGGAATCTTGCTACTGTTCCTGCTTCTAATATTCTATCTTATATTGTTCATATGGATCAGGCGACCCCTAAATATAATATCAGAAAGTTTGAGGCATGGCACTACCACCGAACTTAAATCCCTGGAAAAAAGCAAAAATGAATTTAGTCAAATTGCCAAGCTAATTTCGGTCTTCCACCAGCAAAAGATTGACCTGAAAAGAGAGAACATTAATATTTCCAGAATTCAGGGCGAGTTGGTCAAACAGAGCAACATGCTTCGTGGGATGGCTGAGGCAACCAACCACCTGCTTACGAATGTAAATTTTGAACAGGCTATTCTTAAAGCACTGGAAACAGTTTGTTCTTTGGCAGGGGTCAAACGGATATTCATCTATAAAATCATTCAGGAGTCTGTCACCTCACAAATCAGCGCAAAAAATGTGGCTGATTACAACGTCTTATCAGCAGAAGAGAACGTTGATAATGAGGTAAAAGAGAGATTTTTTACTCACCAGTTAAAAAAATTCCACCATCATCTCACAGAGGGAAAAACGATTAAAGGACTAACCGATGAATATCAGAAAATCTATCCTGAAATATTTGGCAAAAGACCTGTCACATCTTTTATGATTGTACCTATAAGTGAAAAAGAGAAAAATAATCTTTGGGGTTTCGTGGGATTTGCAGACAATTTAGACAATCATGTTTGGTCTACGGAAGAAGAGACCATTCTAAGCATGCTTGCCGACAACATTGGCGGGGCAGTAAGAAGACAAATTGCCAAAGAGGAGTTGGAGGCAGCCCTGGTGTTGGCAAAGAATGCAGACCGTGCCAAATCAGAATTCCTTGCCTCCATGTCGCATGAAATACGCACACCCATGAATGGGGTGATCGGTATGACAAGTTTGTTGCAACATACGGAACTCACGCCAATTCAGCGAGATTACATCAATATTATCGAGAATTCCGGCGAAAGCCTGATGAGCATCATCAATGAAATACTTGATTTTTCCAAAATTGAATCGGGGAAAATTGAACTGGAAGAGACCTCTTTTGATTTGAGACGCTGCATCGAGGATGTGCTCGACCTTGTGGCACCAAGAGCAATAGAAAGGCATCTTGACATCATTTATTACATTGACCCGGCTGTTAATCAGTTCATATTTGGTGATGGTTTCAGATTGCGCCAGATCATTGTCAACCTGGTAAGCAATGCCATCAAGTTTACCGAGCAGGGAGATGTCTTCATCAAAGTTGCGGTTGCTTCCCTACAAAGGGAAAAAGTGGTGCTTGAATTTTCGGTGAAAGATTCCGGAATTGGAATTCCTGCCGACAAAATTAACTTGTTGTTCACTCCGTTCACCCAAGTTGACTCCTCCACTACCCGCAAATATGGCGGAACCGGACTCGGACTGGCCATAACGAGTAGTTTGGTCAAACTGATGGCGGGAAATATTTGGGTAAACAGCGAGGAGGGCAAAGGTTCAGAATTTTGCTTTACGATTCAAACGCACTTTTCAACACCCTCCGAAGAGTCTGAAAATGTCAACAGGGTTTTGGTTCCGGAGCCCGGCAAGAGCGTCCTGATTGTCGATGACAACAAAACCAACCGTATCGTATTGACCTCTCAATGTGAATATTGGGGTTTAAAACCAACTTCTGTATCCTCCGGGAAAGAGGCATTGTCCCTGTTAGAAAAGCAAAAATTTGACATTGGCATACTCGACATGCAGATGCCTGAAATGGATGGAGTTATGTTGGCCCGTGAGATCAGGAAAACCTGGACCAGGGAGGAGTTTCCACTGATCATGCTGACCTCTGTCGGATTTAACAGGGAATCACCCGAATTAAAAAAACTGTTTGCTTTTTTTGTCAACAAGCCAATCAAACATACCCAATTGGCTGAAATGATCATCAAGGCAATGGTACCAGAACAAAGAAGAAACATCTCTAAAACTATCAACTTGGAAAAGCTAAGCGAAGTTGCGGTAAATTATCCGTTCAGCATTTTGATTGCCGAAGACAACATCATCAACCAAAAACTGATTGTCAATGTATTCAAATTGCTGGGATACAAAACGGATATAGCCGCCAATGGTCTGGAGGCACTTGAAGCTCTTAAGAGAAAAAATTATGATTTGATCTTTATGGACATCCAGATGCCTCAAATGAATGGGTACGAAGCAACCCGAATTATAGTGGAGCACAGCAAAGTGGACCGACCGCTGATCATTGCCATGACCGCCAATGCCATGACAGGAGACAGGGAAAAATGTTTTGAGGCAGGCATGGATGATTACATTACCAAACCCATGAAAATTGAGGTGCTTGTAATGGTCATCAAATTGTGGGGGGAGAAGAAATTCAACAAGATTGAACCGGAGAGCCGTGATTAATTTCATAGTCCAACCACAGATCAGCCAGCCAACAATGGCAATCGCAGACCGGCTGGCTAGTGTAAGTGCAAGTGTATTTTTCTTATAGACAAGAGATGGAAATTTCTTATATTCAAATTATCAAGAGACTGGACAAATTTGCGTCTGCATTTTCGTCCATTGCTGGATTGGAGGAGATGGTACAGTCCATTGAGTTTGTTTTGGAAGAGACTTTTCATGCCGAAAATTCTACCCTCTATCTGTTTGATCCGGATGAGCAGCGTCTCAAATTGTTCTACGCAAAAGGGTTCACCCAGCAAGAGATTCAAAAGGCAGAGGAGACCGCCATGGAACGGCATCCTGGTATTGTGTTCAGAACCAAAAAAATGATATACATCCAGGATACACTTTTGGATGTCAACAGCTCAGCCAAATCCAGTGTAAGGTCCTTTGAAGTTCGGTCGAGGCTTTACCTGCCAGTGATGAATGGCAACCAGGTGGTAGGAGCTTTCGGCATGGTAGATGCTAAACCCAATGCCTACAGTGAAGAGACGATCGATATCCTCTCGTTTATTTGCAACATGGCCGGTGCATTGTATGCAAACATTCTCAATCAAAACCTGTTGAAGCAGGCAAACTCTGAGATTCTGGACCTGTCCAAACTTCCGGCTGAAAGCCCGGATCCGATCCTTCGGATGAGCAACGAACGGATATTGTTGTATGCAAACCAGGCAAGTAACAGGTTGCTGGAACATTACAACCTGAAAATTGGGGATTATGTTTCACTGGACCTGCCAAATGGAAGTACCTTGATGGCGGATTTGCGACTCAAGGAAGAATCCATTGAACAGGAGCTCAATTGCGGAGCGTTTACCTATTCATTTGTCTTAACACCAGTCAAAGGAATGGGTTACATCAACCTTTATGGCAAGGATATTACCAACCGAAAAGAGCTGGAAAATGAGTTGATCAGCACAACGGCTTTTCAAAAAGCTATCCTCAACAGTGCTGATATAG
>CAZVTL010000084.1:0-14409 GCA_964630075.1 uncultured Tangfeifania sp. | reverse complement strand
TGAGCCGAATGTCAGATTCGAACTGACGACCCCGAGATTACAAATCACGTGCTCTGGCCAACTGAGCTAATTCGGCAAGTGGGTAAGCTACCTGCATCGCACCGCTGCGACCATCTACCCTTGCTGTCTTCCGACCCTGGGGGAGTTCGACAGGAGCTGATCGTGCAGGACTTACCCGCCGCAAAAGTAGGAAAAAATCGTTTTGTACCAAATAAAAAAAAACTTACACTCCATTTTTTTAGTATTTTAAACACACGGATTTAATTAACAGCTAGTTATAGACACTATTAATTTCCCCGGTTTTTCAGTCCATGCGGCACTTTTGCCAAATTTAGAATATATTTGCTCTTCTTTTTGATTAAAACTCAATACTGTATGGAACACGAACATCCCTCCGTTAACTATTATGCCATGATGCATGGTCTCTACCTTGGACTGGCACTCATCCTTAACCTACTAATTTTTTACATTGCAGGCAATCCCTTCTCTGATATCTCCGGACTCCTCACCTACGTCATTCTTGTAGCAGGCATCGGATATGCCATGCGGACTTTCGCCAAACTCAACACAGAAGAGGGACTTCCTTATTCAAGAGCCTTGGGTCTCGGAACACTCATCGCACTTTTCGGATCTTCCATTTTTGCCTTTTTTACCTTCATCTTGTACAAGTACATTGAACCAGGTATGATTGATAAAATGCTGGTAGTTATGGAAGAGAAGCTTTTGGCTCAGGGATACAATGATGACATGGTAGAGAAGATGCTCGGAGCACAAAAGGGATTTATGTCCCCCGCCATCATGTCTTTTGCCCAAATATTCAGTGTCACGCTCATGGGTTTCCTCTTCTCGCTGATTTTGGCGATCTTTTTCAAGAAAGAGCCAGAAAACCCATTTTATGAAGTAGACAAGGAAGAAGAATACGAATAATCATAGACCCATTTTGGGGATACCAAAGCTTTGGGATATCCCAATTTATTAAATTCTATTCATGGATATTTCTGTTGTAGTTCCATTGTACAATGAGGTAGAGTCCTTGCCAGAGTTGACGGCATGGATTGACAGGGTAATGAAAGCCTCTTCCCATACCTATGAAATATGGTTCATTGACGACGGGAGTAACGATGGTTCCTGGAAATGCATCGAGGAACAGGCCAAATTAAATCCAAATGTCAGGGGAGTCCGTTTCAGAAGAAATTACGGGAAATCTGCCGCCTTGCACACCGGCTTCGAAGAGGTTTCGGGGGATGTGGTGATTACCATGGATGCTGATTTGCAGGATAGCCCAGATGAAATACCCGCACTCTACAGGATGATCAGGGAAGAGGGATACGATCTGGTATCCGGATGGAAAAAGAAGCGTTACGATCCGCTCTCGAAGAGAATTCCCAGCAAAATATACAATGCAACTGCCAGTATGGTTACAGGCATTCAATTGCACGATTTCAACTGCGGATTGAAGGCTTATAGAAAAGAGGTCGTCAAAAGTATTGAGGTCTACGGTGAAATGCACCGGTACATCCCCTATATGGCCAAACAAGCCGGCTTTTCAAACATCGGAGAGCTGGTTGTAAAACACCAGGCGAGAAAATATGGCACAACCAAGTTCGGATTGAGTCGATTCATCTTCGGATACCTCGATTTGATGTCTATCTCATTTATATCCAGGTTTGGGAAACGGCCCATGCACCTGTTCGGAACCCTTGGATCTGTCATGTTTTTATTTGGATTCCTTGCCGTTACATGGCTGGGAGGGTACAAGATTTTCCAACAATTCAATGGAATACTTGTCGAGCGTGTCACCATGAGTCCCTACTTTTATCTCGCACTTACCTCCATGATCCTGGGTACCCAGCTGTTCCTTGCGGGATTCCTGGGGGAACTAATCTCCCGAACCTCCTCTGGCCGCAACCATTACTTGATCGACAGGAGGACCGTGGGCAAAGGGTAAAGGATAAAGGGTAAAGGTTAAAGGTTAAAGGAAAGAACGATCAAATCTAAATTGGATTTGTACATATAACTCATCGCACAATGCAAGTAGTACTATCTATTGGAGTCCATTACTTTAACCATTAACCCTTATCCTTTAACCCTCTTCGGTCATGGAACTATCAGTTTTAAAGGACATTGTCATCATCTTTGCACTTTCATCGCTTGTAAACTATTTGTTTACAAGGATTAAAGTTCCAACCATCATCGGTTATCTTTTAACCGGAATCCTGGTGGGCCCAAAATTGATGGGAATCATCAAGGCTCCCCAGGAAATAGAATTGATGGCAGAAATTGGTGTGGTTCTTCTGTTGTTCATGATCGGAATGGAGTTCTCCCTGAACCACCTCTTTAGAATCCGTCGCAGGGTATTTTTGGGGGGCTTTTTGCAGCTTTCTCTGACCACCCTCGTTACAGCATTGCTGGCACATGCCTATGACCTCAATTGGAAAGCCTCCGTATTTATTGGTTTTCTAACTGCCTTGAGCAGTACAGCCATCGTATTGAAAATTCTGCAAGATCGTTCTGAGATCACCTCCAACTATGGCAGAACTGTACTAGGTATACTTATTTTCCAGGATGTCATACTGGTGCCACTGATGCTTTTTACCCCATTCCTGGGAGGGGCTGAGGTCGATTACAGCGGCCAATTGGTGCTGCTAGCCATAAAATCCATCATCATTATCGGCTTTCTCTACGTTGGCAACCGCTGGCTGATGCCCAAGCTACTCCACAAAATTGCCATGACACGCAACCAGGAGCTGTTCATGATGATCGTCCTGCTCATCTGCCTTGCTGTTGCCCTTGCAACCTACCAAATGGGAATGCCTCTGGCATTTGGTGCCTTCCTGGCAGGTTTAATGATCTCAGAATCGGAATACAGCCACGATGCCTTTGGCAACCTGATCACTTTCAGGGATACCTTTACCAGCTTCTTTTTTGTTTCCATTGGCATGTTGCTCGATTTGAGTTTTGTGGCAGAACACTCCGTTATTATTTTGTTGACAGTCATAGCTGTAATATTCCTCAAATTGATAGTGGGGGTGCTGACAGCTTTCCTCCTGGGTCACACTTTCAAAGGAACCATACTGGTTGGTGTGGCACTCAGCCAGGTGGGTGAATTCTCCTTCATCCTGGCGAAGTTGGGCAAGGATTATTCGATCCTCGACAACTATTTCTACCAGCTTTTCCTCGCAGTTGCCATTATCACCATGTCGCTCTCCCCTTTTATGATTCAACTGGGCTCTTCCATTGCAAATCTGCTGCTCAAGCTTCCCATCCCCAAAAGAATGATTGAAGGACTATTCCCATTGAAACAAATAGAGATTCCGGACCTTCGCAACCATTTGGTTTTGATCGGGAAAGACTCCCGGGCCCAAAACCTCTCCAAAATGGCGAAATTTTACAATTTACCTTATGTATCCATTGTATTCGATCCCGAGATCGCTAGGCACCGGCAGGAAAAAGGAGAGACCGTCGTCTATGGGGATGCCTTCAACATCCCGATTCTGCAAAAAGCACACGTGGAAAATGCACATATTGTGGTGATCTCCATTGGCAAGCTGGACGTTCTCAAAGTAATCATTGACAAGGTGAGACAACTGAACAAGCATGCTGCCATTGTCGTTCGGACCCGCCACATCGAAGACATTGAAGCCCTGTACAAAATTGGAGCGACCCAGGTAATCCCGGAGGAATTTGAGACAGCAATTGATCTATTTGAACGGGTTATGGCCAATTTCTTGCTGCCACGCAAAGATATTGACACGGCAATCGACCAGATCCGGAGCGATCATTATGGAATTTTCATGGAAGAAAATGGCAACACCAGGTACAATATTTCCAAGGATATTCCCGATGTCGAAATCATTCCCTTGGAGGTAATGTCGCTTTCGCCCATCATCGGAAAAACACTTGCCGAAAGCCAGTTGAGGCAGGCCTACGGCATAACCCTGGTAGCTGTCAAACGCGACCACAAGGTGATGGATCATCCAAAACCAGGCATGGTATTCCAGGAAGGAGACGTGGCCTATCTGCTCGGGAAAACTGAACAGATCTCAAAGGTATCTGAACTTTTCTCATTGTAATTCTCGAAAAAGCCCTATCCTATTGCAGGAAAAATCCTTCAACCAAAACAGATAGGTACTAAACTGAAAATTGATTGAAGCGTTTCCCGGAGGAACTCAAATTCGGTGCTTGTCCCGAAAAGCAAAAGAGCCTGCAGATCAAAACTGCAGGCTCTTTTGCTGTATCTAAATGAAGCAGGGTAAACTACCCGACCCTCCTATTTGGCACCAAAGTGATAACCCAGTCCAATGGCAAATCCCAGGTTGTGCTTGTCATACATTTCAACATAGTTTCCAATTGCAGGATTGGTATCCTTAAACGATTTAACAGCCGAATCATAATTGGTAAGCAGCATACCAAGGTCAATAGTTAGGTTGGCCATTGGCTTAATTTCAAAACTGGCACCAAAGGTATTTGAATTGCTGTAGTAGCTAAAATCACTGTTAAACTCATGGGTAACACCCATGTCTGTATGAAGATAACCAACACTGACAGCCAAACCCTTTACAATGGTCCGTTGGGCACCAACCGACAACTCCCAGCAATTGTCGCTGATGGTACGTGGCTCCCCATAAATGTTTTTTCCCCAGTTCACACCCTTGTCATTGTAGTTGTTGTAGGAGATGGAAAAATTCATATCCGGATTAACTTTGTAGTCGGCACCAACCGAAAACAGCGCAGGAAGATCACTGGAAGTTTCGGCACCATCCGGAAACATTCCGGTACCGTCAATGGTTGTAGCATTGGTTAATTTCAAAGTTGTTTTGAATTCATATTTCATTCCAATATTCAATCCCTCAACAGGAGTAATATTTACACCGATAATGGGCGTAATTCCGCTGCCTGTCTGTTTAACATCCACCGATTTATCCGCCAGCTGGGCACCGGTTGCGGTCATTTGTGCAGCCTGACCATTCAGGGTCGCGGCACCGGCATTGTAGGTTCCCTGAACTGTCGTGATTGGCATCGCGCTAATTTGTGCGGAGGTAGCTCCCAGACCCAACAATCCACCTTCCAGCTGGGCACGCTGGGCTGCAGTAATCAATCCGGCTCCATTGGCCTGGGCCAGTGTCAGTCCGCCTGCTCCACCAGAAATCAACGGTTGCACGCTGCTGGCAGCTGCTGTTGACTGATTGGCCATGCCTTTCAGGGCAGGGGCGATTTCGTTGCCAAGAAAGGTCGCGGCATTTTTAAAAGCACCATTGACCTTCACCTCAATATTTTTGATGTATCCACTGTATGTATTGGTGGCAGGGACATAACGGGCTCCACCATATACAGCAAACATGTCATTGATCTTGTAGGAGGCCCCTCCCTGGATTCCCCAGAAAATTGATTCCCCTTTGAAGGAAATAGCAGTTTTATAATTGGTTACATTTTGGTTGAGCTTGGCCAAACCTGCCAGTCCGGGCACCAGACCAGAAATGGTTTTTTCAAAAGACGGCAATCCTTCTCCGTATTCAGCGCTACCACCACCGCTGTTCGGACCAAAACCCAATGAGAAGGCAACTTTATCCAACTTGTAAATGGCAAACCCTGTAGGGAAAACAGGAACTGTTACCTCTCCTTCATATTTTGAATCATTCAAATAAGGATAGCCACTCGTAATGGTTTTGGTTTGAAAGAGTGTCTGGCTGTGAATCGCAACATAAAATCCATTGTCCATCTTCATCAATCCCGCAGGATTGAAGTAAACCGCATCATAAGTAGTAGATGCATTTCGGGATAACATCCGGATGTACTGTGCACTCTGGTTCCCATTGGTGAGAAGTCCGCCGGCGAAAACAACGCCAAAAAACATCAACAATCCTGCTGTTGCAAATAATTTTTTCATAATTTTAATTTCAATGATTTGAACTATATCGAATTTACAATAAGTTTAAATATTAACTGATCCATGGATGAAGCACTGACCAGAACGGGAACGAAGTGTTAACTGGATCAAATCCGGGACGAAGATAAAAACAATTTAATTAAATACAAATTGCATATAATTGACTTTCAGTTTGTTAGATTAATTTGTTTGAATATTCGAAAAATCTCTGTTTCTATGCTAAAAATGGCTGATGTACCAGCTGGAAGAAATGGGAAAGAGGTAAAAAAATTATACCCTATATTTGTTGGGATTTTCTTCTCCTTCATTGAGACCAGTCCTGCTATGGGTCGTGGTATGACTGAGATTTTTTTGACCTGATAAACATCAAACAACTCAAACAGCCACCGTATGGACCAACGAATTAAAAATAGCATTGTTGCGGTTGCAATATTGATATTCGGCCTCCTTGCCTATTATCTAAGCAATATCGTTGCTTATATCCTGATTGCTGCCGTCATGTCATTGGTTGGAAGTCCTATCACACAAGGATTCCAGCGCCTTCACTACAAGCGTTTCAGGATTGGCAAGAGCGCTGCTGCATTTTTGACCATTCTCACCCTGTGGCTTGGAATCATCGGATTCTTTAGCTTCCTGATTCCACTGGTGGCTTCAGAGGTGAATCAACTCTCCTCCATCAACATACAGGAGGTGGCAAACTATGTAAACAATGCCTATGAACAGGTCCAAATAAGATACCCTGACCTTGTATCAAACATCACACACAACGACAGTCTTGAAACCTATCTCAAGACACAATTTTCCGGAATCATAAATTTTGGCCAGGTTAGTTCCATCTTTGGTTCTATTGCCAAGGTGGTTGGAAACCTCTTTCTCATGTTTTTCTCGGTATCCTTAATTCTTTTCTTTTTCCTGCAGGAAGAGGGAATGTTTGGGAAATGGATCTTGTTGCTGGCCCCGGACCATATGGTTGAAAGGGTAGCAAAAGTAATCGCTTCCATCCGGATTCTCCTGAAAAGATACCTTATTGGGATGTTGTTGCAGATGCTGGGAGTTATGATGATCTCCACGTTTGGTTTTACCCTGGTTGGCCTGGGATTCACGCATGCGGTCATTGTTGGTGTCTTTGCCGGATTGATCAATGTAATACCTTACATCGGTCCCTGGATTGGGGCCCTGTTCGGATTGGTGGTGGCCCTTGCCAACAATTTAAATGCGAACTTTGTAGAGGTTACCTTGCCCTTGATGGGAATGATCATTCTGGTCGTCATGCTGGTTCAGTTTATCGACAACATGATTTTTCAAACCATTATTTATTCCAACAGCATCAAAGTCCACCCGCTGGAAATTTTCTTTGTAACCTTGATTGCCGGGAGTCTGGCAGGTATTCCGGGTATGATTCTGGGTATTCCGGCCTATACTGTCCTCAGGGTAATTGCCAGTGAATTCCTGATCGAATTCAAGGTAATCAAAAGCCTCATAAATTGACAGAAATACACACGCATCCCTGGAGAATTATTTGCCCATTTTGAAAATCGTTCTGAGCCGTAACATGACCAGAATGATACTGCCCCAGACTCCCAACACAACCGTCAGATAGGATAGCAGGAGCCAAACCGGGGTTTTTAGTCCCACATTCCACAATGCACGGGACTCGTTCAGTGGAGGCCGGTTGGATACCATTCCGATTGCCATTTGCGACTCTGCCTTTACAAGTCCAAATATCTCTTCATTGCTCAGTTGTGCCACCAATGCGACCATACCGGCACCATCACCAGGTAAATTCTCAGGGAACGGGAAGTAGGCCTTTCCCTCTGAATTGGTTTCCATTGGCTTGCCAATCATTAGATTGCCAAAATACCTTTTTGCAAAAAGCTTCATCTCCATCGCAGGGATTGGTTTGGATACTGACCCCTTAACTCCGGTTAACAATGTGACCACCTTCTTATTGGGCGCATCCCAGAGTAGTTCTAGGTTAACCTTGCCAAATGACTCCCCGGCAAATTGAGGTTTTGGTGCTGTTTGTTGTTGGTATTCCTTGTTGAAACTACGCAGGTAGGCGATGATATTCCAGATATCGGCTGAATTCACGATATTTTTGAAGGAGGGCATGGTTACACGACCTTCGCTGATTTTATAGTGAAGCGCTCCATCACTGTTTAGCTGCATCTGAACGGATGCTGGGTCCGGGGGAAGCGGAACCAGTTGAATAACATTGTTTTTGCCCGGATCTCCATGGCACGATTTGCAATTGGTCTGATAGAGTTCACCGCCAGTTTTCCTGCTTTCATCGCTAAAGGGAGTACTACACAACCGGACATTCCAGTCGGAAGGAACTTCCCATGGTGTTTGTCCGGATACCAGGGAAGTAATCGATAGGAGCAAGCAAAAAAATGACAATCTGGTTAACATGACATTGCTTTTAGCGTTATTCAGCAGGTTGCTGATCGGGATGGGCACTCTCCTCTTCTGCTATTTCCCAAATTGGAATAACCGGGAACAATTTCATCAGAACTGAAATAATCATGACTGCCAGCGTCAGGGTACCTACAGTAATGGCTGTCTCAACGACGGTTGGATGATAGACCATCCAGGCATCAGGTACATATTGCTTTGGCAAAAAGGGTGCCTCCATGGTCGGCACTACGATCAACAAACGCTTGAACCAGGAGGCGATTAAGACTACAATGGCAATGACCACCATCGGGAATGGTTTACGCATTTGCTTGAAAAGAAGAAGTATCATTGGAATGATCAAACCGAGCAATTGTACACTCCAGAACATGAAGGCGAATTCACCAACAAACAACTCATGCAGGTGATGTGCTTCAAATGTTTTTGCCTTGTATGCAGGGACCAGATACTCATTCAGGTTGAAATAAAAATAGACGATGGATACCAGAAAGAGCAGCTTACCCATCTTATCGAAATGCTCCAGGGTGATATAGCGGTTGAGCTTGTAGTTGTTTCTGACAAAAAACATCAGGATGATCACTGCGGCACATCCAGCGACAAAGGCACCGGAAAGGAAATAGGGGCCAAAAATGGTACTGTCCCATCCCGGCCTGGTTGTGACGGCAAAAAGCCAAGACGTAACGGTATGAATGGCAAATGCAGTTGGGACAATCAATATCAGCAAGATGCGTACAGCCTTCAGCAAAACTTTGTATTGCTCAGGTTTGTGTTGAAAATTGAAAGAGAGCAGCTCATAGGTTTTCTGCAACCAGGCCGGCGTATGTCCGATCCTTCCCTTGCTGATGGCCATATCTGGGATCATGGTGAAGAGATAAAGCAGAACACTGAGTGTCATGTAGGTCGTTACCACTGTCACGTCCCATAAAATTGGCGACTGAATTCTACCATACATAAAAACATAGGGTAACCGCTCGGGACGTCCCATATCTGAAACGATTACCAACCCGGCAATGGCGGAAAAGGCCACCGCTATGATTTCAGCAATCCGGCCAATGGGTTTGACCCATTTGTAACCCATCATCCCAAGCACGGAACTGATCAGCATTCCAACCAAACTGGTTGCAACAAAGAAAACAAAGTTTGAAATATACATCCCCCAACTGACATAATCCCGTAATCCTGTAACAATCAAACCCTTGTCGAGCTGGATGTAGTAGGCATACATACACACCAACAGAAGAGCGGCAAGACTGGTCATCCATATGATAAAATTTCTGTCAACCCCCACCGGGCGCAAAATATCTGTAGCAATGCGATCAAGCCTTTTGTCTGTCAAAAAATTGGTATTCACTTCTGATGCCATGGTCGTAATGGTTTGTTATCGTTAAACTTCGTAGTAAATCTGTGCAAACTACAACTTCAGTACAAGATTTTCTCCTAACTTCGTATCCCGGTTAGGGAATGTTTTTCAGTTCCAATCCGTGCATGTGCTGGTATAACTCAACAACAGACATCATGGGAACTAAATTTTTATAAATCTACATATTTATTTTAATAACGCTACAGTAGATGATTGATTTTTCGATTTTGGAGAGGGAGCTGTCAGGGCATTTGCTGACAGATAAAACTACGCTAATACTCTATTCTACAGATGCTTCTGCATACAAAGAAACCCCTGTTGCGGTAGTATTTCCAAAAAACGATCTGGACATTTATCATGTAATTAATTTCGCTCGCAAATACAAGCTTGGCATCATTCCCCGGACAGCCGGAACCTCCCTGGCAGGACAGGTGGTTGGCAGTGGCATTGTCGTTGATCTCTCCAGAACCATGACACGGATACTTGAGGTGAACCAGGAGGATCATTGGGTTAGATTACAACCAGGTGTAGTCCTCGACGAACTCAACATGTACCTGAAAAAATTTGGTCTCTTTTTTGGCCCAGAAACCTCTACATCCAACAGGTGCATGATCGGCGGAATGGTTGGAAACAATGCCTGCGGTGCACATTCGCTCATCTATGGAAGTACCAGGGACCACCTCCTCGAGGTCAGGGGATATCTTTCCGATGGTTCTGAGGTCCATTTCAAGCCCCTCTCCTTCCAGGAGTTTAAAACAAAAACGCTTGGGGAGGGATTGGAAAACAAACTTTACAGGCAGATAGATGAGATGCTGTCTGATCCAGCCAATAAGGCCCAAATAGAATCAGAATACCCCGAAAAGGCACTCCGAAGGAGAAACACCGGCTATGCGCTGGATGAATTAATGAACAGTGCTCCTTTTTCTGAGCACACGGCAGACTTTAACTTTAGCAAACTTGTGGCAGGTTCGGAAGGGACCCTCTTGTTTGTAACTGAGATAAAACTGAACCTTGTCCCGCTGCCTCCCAAAGAGGTCGGTTTGGTCTGTATCCACTTTCATACCCTTGAAGAGGCAATGGAGGGCAATCTGCTCGCATTGAAATACCATCCGGGAGCCATCGAGCTCATTGATGATGTAATTCTAAAATGCACGCTGAATAGCATAGAACAAAGGAAAAACAGATTCTTCGTGAAGGGGGAGCCTGCCGCAATTCTTGTGCTGGAGTGGGCAAGAGAAACCAGGGAAGAGATTGCCATGCTCCATCGGGAGTTGGAGCGTGAATTGAGCGCTGCAGGTTTCGGATACCACTTTCCATTGGTAACCGGTGAGGACACCAAAAAAGTATGGGCACTTCGAAAAGCTGGGTTGGGACTGCTCTCCAATGTCCCGGGAGATGCCAAACCCGTTTCCCTGGTGGAGGATACTGCTGTGGATCCGAAAGTACTCTCCCAATACATTGCAGAATTCAAGATGATCATGGCCAGTCACGGGTTGAACTGTGTTTACCATGCTCATATTGCCACCGGAGAGTTGCACCTGCGACCGGTCATCAATCTGAAAGATCCGGAAGGAGTTAAACTATTTCGTACTGTCGCAACAGAGATTGCCCATCTGGTCAAGAAATACCGTGGTTCTCTGAGCGGGGAACACGGGGATGGCCGGCTGAGGGGTGAATTCATTCCGGTAATTCTTGGTGCCCACAATTATGAACTGATCAAGCAGGTGAAACAGTACTGGGATCCAGACAACCTGTTCAATCCCGGCAAGATTGTCAATACCCCTCCCATGGACAGCTCCCTGCGCATTCAACCCGGAGAGAATGATCCGCTAATTGAGACATTTTTTGACTGGTCCGACTCGATGGGATTTGTGAAGCATGTCGAAAAGTGCAATGGTTCCGGAGACTGCCGAAAGTCAGAAATTATTGGCGGAACCATGTGTCCCAGCTATATGGCAACCAGGGAGGAGAAAAACACGACACGTGCCAGGGCCAACCTATTGAACGACTACCTGCGCAACAGGACTACCAGTGAAATTTTCAGCAGCCAGGAGTTGTACAATATCCTCGACCTCTGCTTGTCGTGCAAAGGCTGCAAATCAGAGTGTCCTTCGGGGGTCGATATGGCCAAGATCAAGGCAGAATTTCTCCAGCACAAATACGACAAGGAGGGCTCTCCCCTGCGATCGAAACTGGTAGCCAACATCGCCTCAGTCTACAAATTGGGATCCATTGCACCAGGTCTGTTCAATTTTACCATAGAAAATAGTTTGACTGCCGCAGTATTGAAATCGGCCACCGGATTTGCCAGAGAGAGGAGCATTCCCGGAATGAGCCAAACAACCCTGCGCAGGTGGTGTAAACGAGAGCTGAAGTTGCTGAACAACAAGATTACCCAACCAAAGGGATCACTTTATCTTTTTGTAGATGAGTTTACCAACTACAACGACACCGAAATTGGGATCAAAGCCATCAGGGTGCTGAACCATTTGGGATACGAGGTAGTGGTCATTGACCACGAGGTGAGTGGAAGAACTTTCCTGTCGAAAGGCTATTTGAGGAAAGCAGCAAAAATTGCGGCAAAGAATGTAGCCATCTTTCAGTCGCTGGTGGATTCGGACCATCCGTTGGTTGGAATTGAACCCTCTGCCATCCTGACATTCCGGGATGAATACCCGGATTTGCTCCGGGGAGAGCAAAAAACAGCTGCACTAAAAGTTGCAAAGAATAGTATGATGCTGGAGGAATTCCTGGTAAGGGAGATGGAGTCAGGCAACATTACTGCCGACCAATTTACGGCCAGGGAACTCTCCATCAAACTACACGGACACTGTCAGCAAAAAGCCATTGCCTCAACTCTCCCAACAAAAAAAATGCTCTCATTGCCTAAAAACTACCATGTTCAGGAGATTCCTTCGGGTTGTTGCGGGATGGCCGGTTCTTTCGGCTACGAAAAGGAGCACTTCGACCTTTCGATGAAGATCGGTAATTTGGTCCTATTTCCCGAATTGATCAAACTAGCCGACAACGTAGTCGTTGCTGCACCAGGCACCAGTTGCCGCCATCACATCAAGGATGGTACCGGCAAAATTGCGCTGCATCCGGTGGAAATACTATTTCAAGCCATTAGCAGTTAGCTGTTAGCCTATGGGCCAATTCGCTGTTCTTTCAATCCAAAATCCAAAATCTCAATTCCTTAATAACTATTACAATGATTCAAAGAAAACCAGCACTACTTACACTCCTGCTTTTATGGTCTGCCATATTATGGGGTGCTGACCTTAAAATCACCTGGAGAGAGGGAAAGGACAACCTCTACCATCATCCTGCCAGGTTGCAGGTAACCACTGCTGATGAGGGAAAACCAGCAGTAAATGCTACCATTTACAGGGAGAGTGAATTATTGGGGATGACGGATAAGCAAGGCCTGCTCACTACCAATGCATTGAATACTGCAGCGGTGAAATACACGCTCAAGGCCTGCCTTAATGACAAATGCAGCGACAAGATTGTTTACCAGGTAGTCGCCTCTGAATTCCCCTATCCGATTTTTATTAGTATGGGGGAGGATCCATCCAACTCCATGTCATTTACCTGGCACACCATGGAGAAGATCAAAATGAGCGTCACCGAATGTGTCCGGGCCGATGACCCTGCCGGATTTAAGAGTGATCGTACGATCCGTTCCATTGGGAGCTCCATTCCAAAGGAACTGATTGATGTAGACAAACCTGAGGGGAATAGGTACCAGGTTACCATTCACAAAACCACCATGAATGGACTACTGCAGGATACAAAATACAATTACAGGGTCGGAGATGGCAAATCCTGGCAGGAAGGAACCTTTCGAACGGCTCCGGATCCGATTGGAAAAGAAACAGTAAAATTCTTGTTCACAGCAGATTCACAAGAATCAAACAGGGAAAATTATCAATCCAATTACAGGGCAATTCTGAAGAAGGCCTTCGAAATCAATCCGGACATCCGCTTTATTGCGCATGGGGGTGACATGGTAAACCGTGGCATAAACGGTCAGGAGTGGGCATGGTTTTTTGAGTCGGGAGAACCCTATTTCCGCAATCTGCCGCTTGCCTCAGTCGTGGGAAACCATGAAACTGGAGGTGTTGTAACTACTGGGCCCCAACAGGAAAACAGTGCATATTTGTGCTATTCCAACAATCCTTCCAACAAGTCCGGTATTTTTGCAGAAGGAAGTTCCTACTCCTTCAATTACGGAGCAGCACACATCATCTGCCTCGACAACCAAAATCTGGAGGAGGCCATAGAACTGAAAATCAAATCCGGGGAAGGGAAATATCTGCAAAGTGCCCTACAATGGATCAAATCAGATCTTGAAAAGGCAACCCTTGAAAAGAGGTGGAAGATTGTAACCATGCACCAACCAATTTATGGGGCCAACCGCGACGAACAGGAATTAAGAGCGGTATTGGCACCCATCTTTGACAGTTGCAAGGTTGATCTTGTGGTTACCGGCCATGACCATTACTATTTCAGAAGTTTCCCCATGAAATATGACAAGGTCAAAAATGATGGTGAGGTTGTTCCGATGGACCAGTTTGGGACTGTATACGTAATCGGAGGTTCCACCTGCAAAAAAATGTACCCGCAGAAATTTGCAAAACCTTATCAGGCTGTTGTAATGGCCAATGGACTTTACCCGGGAAGGTATCCATGGCTTCGAAATGAAGTGCTACCCCTACAGAATTATTCCACCTTAACTTTAAAC
>CAZVTL010000083.1:3036-14629 GCA_964630075.1 uncultured Tangfeifania sp. | reverse complement strand
AACCCTTCCCGCTGGCAAGTGGTACTATTTTTTCGATGATAACATCGTGGTGGAGGGTAGGAGTCCGGTCACTTTTGAAAGGGAATACCCACTGGATGAGTTTCCGGTATACATCAGGGAGGGTGCCATCGTGCCCTTGAACGTAGAGAGAAGTTACACGGGGATAGGATCTGAAGCCAGCAAAGGTGCCCTTACCTGGTTGATCTACCCCGGCATCGACAACCACTTTACGGTGCACCATCCCGACAAAAGTGGCAGCTCGACCATCGAAATGACCAATTTTCCCGATAGGATTGAACTCAGGTTGAAAGAGCTGGAAAAAACATCTGTCTTCAACATCCATCTGGAACAAAAACCTACCGGGATGACTTTCAACGGAAAAGAGTTGGCCGATTCGACAGATTTCCAGTTTGATGCAAGAAAATCAAGATTGACAGCAAAAATCCCAGGGGGGAAGAATGGAATACTGGTTGTCAATAAATAGCTGGTATCTTCAGGATCAAGGTTCAACTTTAACGCCTTCATCCCCTTACTCATAACCACTAATTCATAACTTCAAAACATAAGCCAGCGCATCCTGCGTAACTGGCAGATCAGGTTCCACCCCAATGCCCAGGTAGCTTTTCCCGTTTTTATCATAGAATTGTGCAAAAGGAATGGTGATCCGGTACTGTTTGTCCAGTTCAAAAACATGGGTTAAGAGCGGAGATCCTGCGCTTTTTTGACCGACCAGTGTGGCTATTCTTTCATTTTTAAGGTAGATGGCCAATGCTTCTGCCACATTCGAACTCCACTTGTTAACCAGCAAATAGATCTTCCCCTTAAAAATTGGCAGGGCAGGAATTGTTTTCAGATAGAATCCATTTTCATTGTAGCTTTCAATGGCACTGCCGGATGGTACCAATGGATTCTTAAGAACACTTTCGTAATTGGGGGGTATTGGGACGGCGTTTTTTGTCTCTGCCCATTGACGGGTCAGGTAACATCCCCAATTGGAGGATAGGGCAGACAAATGATTGGCCAACAAAAGGCCTGAGTTGAGCGATAGATTTCTGTTTCCGGTTGCCTCCAGTATCAGTGTCTCAATATTTTTATCCTGTATATCTTTGAAAAGTTGAGCCATCTCCTCTCTGTTCCCTGGCATATTGTTGAGGAGGATCAATGCTTTCTTACCAGGAAGGAGTTTTAATGGAAAATTATTTTTTTGTGGAGGATCAATTGCCTTTTTACTTAGTTTCTTTATTTCATGAGGAATCTGATTGAGCTTTTTCCCCAGCCACATCATAATCATGGCCAATTCATAATCGTCAGCAATTTTAAATTTAAAGTCATTGATCTCATTTTTGAAGTTCTGCCAGTCAGAAGTTTTTTTAATATTGGGATCCCAATAATACCGTTCAACCATTGTAAATGAGTTGTTGATCAGCGAGGGATAATCCCTTAATGGCTTGTCTGAGCTTAACTTCTTCCCAATTAATACAGATGTTTTATTTTTACTGTCTGTGAGCAAACCGAAGAAATTGTCTTTCCAGGATTTGGCTTTCAGGGTAAACAATTTGTCGGGGTAATCGATGTTACCGTTGTAAAAGGTGGTATCTGCCTGAAACGATATTTTTCCATTTCCATGCATCAATTCCGGGTGTTTGATTTTTCCCGCGGTTTTGGCCAACATGTACATCATAGATCCGGCCATTTCCCGCAATGCATCTTTTCGGGTATGAGTTTCGAAAGTCTGGTCTGCACCATTGATGTGTATGGTTAGCAACAATTCTTCGCCTCTTTCGTTTTCCACACGCCAGTAGGTTTGGGCGATACTATTGAACGACAGTGTGACAAATATAAGTAGTATAGAAAACCTGTACATATTTGAAGAAAATCTGGTTGCTTTAAAAATAGATGTTTTATGCAACAATTTACCGAAAACACCAAATAAAAAAAGGGATGGCAAGTTACCATCCCTTTTTGGTTTACCCAAGCGTCAGGTAGTTCTATTTGAGGTTTTGAGCATCAACAACTGCAAGCGCTATCATATTTACCACATCCCTTACAGAGCAATACATCTGCATGACCTGCATCGATTTGCGGTTTCCAACCAGGATAGGTCCCAAAGTTTGACAACCTGCAATGTGCTGAAGGCTATGCATTGAAATATTTGCCGAGCTTAAGTTTGGAAATATCAGTACATTACAATCTTTATCTGCCAGTTTGTTGAATGGATACATCTGTTTGCGGATCTTGGTCTCTACAGCAACGCTCAATTGCATTTCACCATCTACAATCATATCGGGGTAATCCCTGTGAAGAATTTTAACTGCCTCACGCATCTTGGTAGGGGATGCCTCGTTGTTGGATCCGAAGTTGGAGTAGGACAACATGGCCACATGAGGTTCGATGTTGAACTGTTTGACAACTTTTGATGCCTGTACTGCTGTATCAACAAGATTGTCTACATCTGGCGCTGAGTCAATGGTTGTATCTGCCAGGAAATAGGTTCCTCTCGGGCTGATAATCAGGTGCATCCCAAAAATCTTTGATACATCTGGTTTTTTGCCGATTACCTCCAGTGCAGGTTTGATTGCTTCTGCATACCTGGTAGAGTAGCCGGAAACTACTGCATCCACATCGCCGCACTCCAGCATCACCGCAGCAAAATAATTTTTGTCAAACATTTTGTCGACAGCCTCTTCGAGGGTCATTCCCTTGCGTTTGCGCTTTTCAAAAAGTATATTGGCATACTTGCGTCGAAGCAGATCATTCGGACGATTCCTGTTGTCGATGATCTGAACATCTCCAAAATCAAGTTCGTTTTCTTCAATCAGTTTTCTTATTTTCTCTTCGTTGCCGATCAAAACTGGTGTTGCAATTAATTCCTGGTAAGCGATATTGGCAGCTTTCAGCACCTCATAATCGCTGGCATCGGGGAAAGCCACTTTTTTAGGTTCTTGTTTGGCTTTGTCAATTACCATGGAGATCAGTTTGTTCTCTGATCCCAGCCTGTGACCCAGCTCTGCGGTATAGGCAGCCCAATCTGTTATGTCGATGCGCGCGACACCTGAATCCATCGCAGCTCTGGCAACGGCAGGAGCAACCCGGGTAATCAAACGCGGATCCATCGGTTTTGGAATGAAATACTCCCGTCCATAGACAATGTTACGGGCATTGTAGGCAGTCAGAACCGATTCTGGAACCTTCTCCTTGGCCAGTGCGGAAAGGGCCCTGACACAGGCAATCTTCATCTCTTCGTTGATGGCTCTGGCTCTAACGTCAAGGGCGCCTCTGAAAATAAACGGAAATCCCAGTACATTGTTGATCTGGTTGGGATAATCTGATCGACCGGTAGCAAATATAAGGTCCTCACGTGAAGCTTTGGCCTCTGCGTAGGGGATCTCAGGATCCGGGTTGGCCAAGGCAAATACAATCGGATTGGCCGCCATTGTTTGCACCATCTCTTTCGACAATACTCCGGCCACAGATAATCCGATAAATACGTCGGCTCCTGCCACGGCATCCTGTAGTGTGCGGCATGGTGTATTGCGGACAAATTCCATTTTGGAACTATTCAGGTCTGGTCGCTCATGGTGCAGAACTCCTTTGCTGTCGCACATGATCACATTTTCCCTTTTAGCTCCCAGGGAGATGTAAAGTCTGGTACAGGATACTGCAGCTGCTCCAGCGCCATTGACAACGATCTTGACCTCTTCAATTTTCTTGCCTGCAAGTTCAACTGCATTTAGCAAGCCGGCGGAGGAGATAATTGCGGTACCATGCTGGTCGTCGTGCATGATCGGTATATCCAGCTCCTTCTTGAGTCGTTCTTCAATTTCGAAACATTCAGGTGCTTTGATATCTTCCAGGTTAATACCCCCAAAAGTTGGTGCCAGTGCTTTTACCGTTTGAATAAAAAGTTCAGGATCCAATGCATCCAATTCAATGTCAAATACATCAATGTCAGCATATATTTTAAAAAGAAGACCTTTCCCTTCCATAACCGGTTTGCCTGCAGCCGGGCCGATGTTGCCCAAACCGAGTACTGCAGTACCGTTCGATATAACCGCTACCAAGTTTCCCTTGGCAGTATATTTGTAGACATCATCAGGATTCTCCTTGATGGCAAGACAGGGACTCGCAACACCCGGTGTATAAGCCAAACCCAAATCTCGTTGGGTCGCATGAGGTTTTGTTGGAGTCACCGAAATTTTGCCTGGTCTTCCATTGCTGTGGTAATCCAGCGCATCTTGGTTCAATTTAGCCATGATAAAAAAATATTTTTGTAATAGTGCTATTTTATAAGTAGAGCAAATTTATCAATTATTTAAATATCTCCATTAATAATTCTAATTTCAGCTTAAGAATTAAGAATTAGGACACATTGTGGTGACTTGGTTTGCTAGAATTCAATATTTTGCTGTAAATCAGTTGTTTTGCTGGAGAAGTAGTACTCAATTATTCCTTTAACTTCTCCTTTGCACCTGCCACAACCGGAGGAGGCTAGGGTGAAATTCTTCACATCTTCCAGATCTTTGGCCCCACGCTTGAGAATTTGCAAAATCTCCTTTTCAGTAACACCATTGCAGAGGCAGATCAGTCTGTTTTTTCGGATAGTCATACTAATCTTTGGCGATGGTTAGTTCTACCAGATAGTCAAAATGAAGCCCCATCATTTTATCGATTACCTTGAATCCGCACTTTTCTGCATTTTCAATAAAGGTTTCAGGATCAACAAAAAGCCAGGGGAATTTCTTTCCTTTGGTACTTTTGTAACTCAGTTGGTACTCCATCTCTCCATAGTAGGTGTTGGATGCAATGTCGATCCAGCTCTCTCCATTTTCATCCGTAAACAGGTAGAGCAGGTCAGACGAGTCTGCCAAGATTCTTCCACCGGGATTCAACAACGCTTTGAGATGGTACAACAATACAGGTAGACCAGGAAGTGTTTGTGCAACTCCAGCTCCATTCATCAGAAGCAGGATGGTATCAAATTTCTGGTCTGTGAGCGTATAAATGTCGCAACAAATTACCGAATCTAACCCTCGCAGACGCATTGTTTCACAAGAAAGCGGCGAAATATCTATCGACACAACTTCATGGCCCTTCGCTTTTAACCATACGGAGTGAGCACCCGCTCCAGCCCCTATGTCAAGAATTTTTCCCTTGCAGCGTTTGAGCGCCTCCTGCTCCTGTACAGGCATCTGGTCGAAGGTTCTGAAAAAATAGGAGGGGGCCAGTTCTTCATCCTCAGCAATATCAGTCCTTACCAGGATGGTTTCACCGGTAATTCCATGGAAGAATTCATGGACTGCTCTCCCGATAGGGTCGTGTTGTTTTTTTAAGACCGCCATTTTACTCTTTTTTTCCCAAAGCGTCACGGATCTTTTTCCAGATGGAAGGCTTTTCCTCTTCCCTTTTTGGGGTGACCACCTTCTTCTCTTGCTGACTCTCTTTGGCTTGTTCGATACTCTTTTCTTTGTGCTCCTCCTCTTTTCTCTTTTCACTTTTGAACAGATCCCAGAATCCTTTTTTGGCTTCATTGATCTCCGATGCAAAGTGGGGAGTTTCCAATAGTGCAATGCTTTCTTCAGATGGAGCAGTAAAACCGATCTGCGAATTGGATGCAAAGGCCGGATCGCTGTAATAACTCCTGAAAAATCCGCCGGTTATGGGAAGAGCCATGTAGGCTCCCTGCCCATGGACCAGCGACTTAAAGTGAACAGATGGATCTTCACCTCCAACCCAGCAACCCGTTACAAGGGTTGGCGTATAACCCATGAACCAACCATCGGCATAATTCTGGGTTGTGCCTGTTTTGCCGGCAAATGACCCAGGAATCTTGTAGCGACTCCTGATGGAAGCACCCGTACCTTCGTTGATCACGGCCTGCAGGTAATGATTCATGATGCGGGCGTTTTCGGGCACCAGGATTTGTTGTGGCTGAAATTCAGTTTCAAATTTTTTGAGGAGTGTTCCTTTGCCATCCTCAATGCGCAAAAGATAGGTGGGCTCTACCGTTAGGCCATCATTGGCCAGGCAACAGTAGGCTTTCACCATCTGTAAAAGGGGAACTTCAACGGCACCAAGGGCAATAGAGGGGTAGTTCGGAATATCAGCTTCGATTCCCATCTTGTGGGCCAGTTGAACAGTTTCAGCTATTCCTGATTCCATGAGTACCTGAACAGAAACTGTATTGACTGATTTGCAAAGCGCACCCTCCAGGGAGTAGTATCCTCCATATTCGTTGTCGGCATTGCCAGGTGACCAGTCCTGATAGTCACTGTAAGTAATTTGCTGGTTGGCATAGTATTTATCAGGAGGAAGACCGTTTTCTAGTGCTGCTGCATAGATGAAAGGTTTGAAAGCAGATCCGACCTGTCTGGAAGAAAGCACATGATCGTACTGAAAATAGCGGAAATCATTGCCGCCAATCCAGACTTTTACCTTTCCGTTTCTGGGATCCATCGCAACAAAGCCACAGTGAAGCAGCTTCAAAGAGGCCTTCACAGAGTCCATCGGACTGATTTTTACGGTTTGCTCTCCATCCCATGAAAAGAGTTTGATGTTGGTAGGGGTTTTGAAGTTTAAAGCAATCTCCTTGTCTGTCTTACCTGCCTCTATGAGTCTTTTGTAACGTGGTGATTGTTTCATTCCGCGAATGACAATATCGTTCTTTTTTCCCCATGGAGCCTCACCTTTCCACTCTTTGTCAAAGGTGGCCTGCAGCTCTTTCATTTGGGTGCGCATCGCATTTTCGGCATACTTCTGCATCCGGGAATCAATTGTTGTATAGATCTTCAGACCATCTGTATAGAGATTATAGGGGGTACCATCCTCCTTGTTGTTCTCGGAACACCACTTTTCTAGCTGCGGGCGGAGCAATTCCCTGAAATAGGGAGCTAATCCTGTATTGTATACCAGGTAGTTGTATTTCAGGCCAAGGGGTTGCTGGCAATAGCGATTGGCATCTGTCTCAGAAAGGTGATTGTATTTTTGCATCTGACGGATCACCGTATTTCTGCGCTGAAGTGATCTTTCGGGATGGAGTCGGGGATTGTAGGCATTGTTGGCCTTCAAAAGGCCAACAAGTGTAGCTGCCTGAGGAACGGTGAGCTTGGCGGGAGTTGTGCTGAAGTAACGTTCTGCAGCTGTACCGATGCCAAAAGTATTCTCTCCAAACGGGACAGTATTGAGGTAGAGTGTAAGAATCTCATTTTTGGCATACAGTTTTTCCAGGCGATAGGCAATGATTGCCTCTCTGATTTTACTGACAGGCAAAGTAAGGGGACCCCAGTTTTCACGACCAAAGATATTTTTTGCGATCTGTTGGGAGAGTGTGGATCCACCACCCGATCGCTGATTGGCCATGAATATGGTCTTAACAAATACCCTGGCAACAGCCCATTCGTCTATCCCCCTGTGTTCGTAAAATCTTGCATCCTCTGTAGATACCAATGCATTGATCACATTGGGCGATATGTTCTTAAAGGTTACGCTACTTCTGTTTTCAACATAGTAACGTCCCAATACTTTTCCATCCTGGGAAAAGACTTCTGTTGCCACCGGCTCCTTTATTTTGATAAGCGTCTCTGCATTCGGAAGTTCTCCAAATGTTCCGATATAGACCAAAATGAATAGTACCGACATTAAAAAGATTCCAAACAGGGCTAGTTTTAGGAACCAAATCAACATAAATTTCCAAATAGACTGATCTCCCTTTCGTTTTAAAAGATCGAAGGGAGATTTTTTCTTCTTTCCAGTGGAAGTTTTATTTGGTTTTGCTGCAGTCATCCTTTTAAAAAACGATATATTAACATCCTAATCAAAAAACGATTTACCATGAGAATCGCTGTTACTGGCGGTACCGGATTTCTTGGCCGGCATCTGCTTGCTTATCTGGGGTCTTTGGGATACGAAACAACAATTATCCAAAGATCGGATCTCAAAGGAGGATCAGATAGAGTTTCAAAATTAATCAAATCTTCGGATGTAATCATCAATCTAGCCGGTTCACCGGTGATTAAAAGATGGTCCGACGCAAATAAGGCAACTATTCTGTCCAGCAGACTCGATACTACCGGAATTCTCGTAGACTCCATTCTTGGACTAAACCCTGCTGAAAGGCCATCACTGGTAGTTTCTGCTTCAGCCATTGGGATCTATGATTCAATTCACACACACAACGAAAGTTCCGATATGTTTGACCACAACTTTCTTGCAGATGTTTGCAGGAAGTGGGAAGCCTGCCTGGATCCACTTCGCCAGACTGAAACCAGATGCTGTATTGTGCGCATTGGAATTGTACTGGGAAGGGAAGGGGGGATGTTGAAACAATTGCTGCCAATCTTCAAAGCGGGGTTGGGCGGAAAGATTGGATCGGGGAAGCAACCATTCTCATTTATACACTACCATGATTTTTGCCGGGCAATTACCCATTTGCTAGCGCAGCCGGAGTGCACAGGAATCTTCAACATGACAGCCCCTGTAATCTCATCCAATGCTGAATTTACCCGGATTTTGTCAAATTTACTCCGGAGACCTGCGTTTTTCACGGTTCCGGCTTTTGCATTGGAACTAATGTATGGAAAAGCGGCAGTTGCATTGGTTGAGGGACAGGCAGTCTATCCGAAGCATCTGCTGGAATGCGGATTCAGGTTCCTCTATCCCGATTTGAATTCAGCACTGGAAAATATTTTAGAAGGTTAGACGTTGAACCTGAAATGCATAATATCCCCATCCTGAACGACGTACTCTTTACCTTCAACAGCAATCTTTCCTACCTCGCGGCATGCCGATTCAGATGCCAACGTGACATAATCCTCGTATTTGATCACTTCGGCGCGGATAAATCCCTTCTCAAAATCACTGTGGATAATTCCCGCAGCCTTGGGAGCCTTGATCCCTTTTACAAAAGTCCAGGCACGGCTCTCATCTGCTCCGGTGGTAAAGTAGGTCTGGAGGTTCAGGAGTTTATAGGCCGCATGAATCAGCTTGTTGACCCCTGGTTCATCCAATCCAAGATCCTCGAGGAAAAGCTGTTTCTCCTCATAACTCTCCAATTCCGCAATGTCTGCTTCAGTAGCAGCGGCAATTACAAGAATCTCTGCCTGTTCATCTTCCACACTTTTACGGAACGCTTCGGTCATGGCATTCCCGGTAGCAGCGGAAGCTTCATCAACATTGCATACATAAACTACTTGTTTGCGGGTCAAAAGGAAAAAATCATGGATTAGTTCCTCTTCATCCTCATGAAGTACCAATGTACGCGCAGATTTACCCGTGATCAAAACCTCCTTCAAACGTTCGGCAATGGCAACGGTTTTCAGTGCTACCCGGTCGCCTCCGACTTTTGCTTGCTTCTGCAACTTGGAAATTCTATTTTCAACTGTCTCAAGATCTTTGAGTTGCAATTCAATATCGATGACCTCCTTGTCCCTAATTGGGTTGATAGATCCATCTACATGGATGATGTTGTCATTTTCGAAACACCTGATCACGTGTATGATGGCGTCCACCTCCCGTATGTTGGCCAGAAACTGATTGCCCAATCCTTCACCTTTGCTGGCACCTTTTACCAGTCCGGCAATGTCTACAATTTCAATGGTCGTAGGAACTATTTTTTTGGGATTATCGATTTCAGCCAAACGGATCAAGCGCTTATCCGGTACAGTAATGACACCCAGATTGGGCTCTATGGTGCAGAACGGGAAATTTGCAGATTGTGCCTTTGCATTCGAAAGGCAATTGAAAAGGGTCGACTTACCCACATTGGGCAGACCGACGATACCACATCTTAAGGCCATTTAATTTTTTTCTTGATATTTTTTGCAAAGGTACGATTTTAAACCTTCGGAAGTTAACTTTGTCAAACTTGACAGATTGAAATAGCTTGGTATTTTCGTAGTTTTCGAAAAGTTTGAAATAGACAAAATTGCTGGGCAATACTTCCTGGTAACATTGTATAATAAAGAGTCATAACTTTTCGTTCATACATTTATAGCCTGCTATTGGTTGGTTATCTGACTGATAAGCCAATGGACGTCTTGTACAACGCATGATCAACAAGGACAAGGAATTAATTACGGATTTAAAGTCGGAGGAGACAAGGGAGAAGGCCTTCCAGCTTCTGGTAAAAACTTACCAGGAGCGGCTCTATTGGCATATCCGTAAGATTGTAGTCAGTCACGATGATGCCGATGATCTTTTGCAAAATGTTTTTATCAAAGTTTGGAAGAATATTGCTAATTTCAGGGAAGATTCCTCCCTCTTTACCTGGTTGTTTCGCATTGCGACGAATGAATCACTCAGTTTTCTTCAGCAAAAGAAGCGAAGAACCACAGTTTCGATCGATGGGGCTTCCGATTATCTGGTTGAATCATTTGAATCAGATGCTCACTTTGAAGGGGATGAACTGCAAAAGAAACTTCAGTTGGCAGTGTTAAAACTTCCTGATAAGCAGCGAATCGTTTTCAACATGAAATACTACGACGAAATGAAGTATGAAGAGATGGCCGAAATTCTTAATACCTCTGTTGGTGCACTCAAAGCCTCCTACCATCATGCGGTGAAAAAAATTGAAGCTCATTTTGAGGGGGAATATTGATTTTTGGATTTAAACCTTTTGACGATTGGAATGTCTATAGAATTAGATGGTTATGAAAGAGAACAAGAAATATAGGATGAATGAGTCCGGGCTTCCAAAGCAGAGAGCCGGTTACACAGTTCCGGAAGGATACTTTGACTCGTTCGCAGAACGGTTGGAAGTTAGAATCAGCAAGGAAGCAGCATCTCCTGCACCCCGTGCTGCAAACAATGGCTGGTTGTTTTATTTGAAACCGGCATTGGGTGTGGCTGCTGGTCTGGCATTGCTGTTTACGCTATCCTTGTTTTTCAATACGAATCAACCTTCCGATATATATGCAGGGAAAGAACCCGCCGTGATGGCTCCCAATGGTGATTCAGATGATCTTTTGCCACTTCCCAATGTATTTGCCTATCTGGTGACTGATGGTCAATTTTTCTCTGCCCTGACCGACATGGAGGAATACGATGAGTCAAAATTGTCAAAAGATGTACTTGCCGATTATTTGGCATCCAATTGCTCTGATTTTGAAATTCTTAACGCAAATAAATAGCATGAGAACCATATTTTTTACAGGTATAATCCTGCTGCTTTCCATACAACTCTGGGCTCAGAGACATTTGGATCCAAAGACAATCGAGTTGATCAAGAGCAAAAAAGTTGCCTTTATCACCGAACAGGTAGGTCTTACTTCCCAGGAGAGTCAAAAGTTCTGGCCGATATACAACCAGCTGGAAAAGGAACGGAATGATTTAATGGATAAAAAACGGGATTTGGAGGAGTCCACGGAGGAGAAAACTCCTAAAACCGATGAATATTACAGGAAATTAACCCAGGAAATAGTGGCGATGCACCTGAAAGAAGGAAAACTGACAGAAGAATACAATGCCAAGTTCCTTTCTGTTTTACCGGCGGAGAAGGTGGTAAAATTGTATCGCTCGGAAAGAAAATTCAGGTCTTACCTTATGCAGGAAATGAGAAAAAAGGACGATGATAAGTCTCCCAAATAAAGGATCATTCCAA
>CAZVTL010000083.1:0-2936 GCA_964630075.1 uncultured Tangfeifania sp. | reverse complement strand
CTTCAGCAAAGTACCTCCACCAGCTGATCGGTACTTATTCGTATTTGCTCCCCGCTCACCATATTTTTAATGGTAACCTCACCAGCTGCTATTTCAGTTTCACCTGCCAGAATAACATACTTAACCCCTTTTCTGTTGGCATAATTCATCTGTTTTTTCATCTTCTCAGCAGACGGGTATATTTCAGCCGCAATTCCAGCCTTCCTGATCTCCTCCAAAAGCGGCAAACAGTATAGTTCTTCATTTTTTCCGAAATTGACAAAGAGCACCTTTGTTGAAATAGTCTGATCAATCGGGAATAGTTCCAATTGCTCCATTACATCATAGATCCGGTCTGCTCCAAAGGAAATTCCCACACCCGAAATGTCAGGCAATCCGAAAATGCCCGTAAGATCATCGTATCTGCCTCCCCCAGTGATAGATCCAATTTGCACATCATTGGCTTTGACTTCAAAAATTGCCCCGGTATAATAGTTTAGGCCGCGCGCAAGGGTGAGATCCAACTCAACTACTGTAGATAGTTTTCCTGACTTAAGATAATTAAAGATTGTTCTGAGTTCATCTATCCCTTTTTTCCCGGTGGCAGATCCGGAAATTATCTGCTCAATCAGGTCCAGTTTCTCTATGTTGCTGCCAGATAAACTAAGAATGGGTTGAAGTTTTTGAACTGCATCCTGGGATACCCCTTTTTCCAGCAACTCTTCATTTACTTTTTCCAAACCAATCTTATCTAGTTTATCGATTGCGACAGTAATGTCAATAATTCTGTCTGATGCTCCGATCGTCTCTGCTATGCCGGAAAGCACTTTTCTGTTGTTAATTTTTACAGTTACACCAATACCCAGTTTTGTAAAAATTTTGTCAACAATCTGTATCAGTTCATACTCGTTCAGCAGGGAATCCGAACCAATTATGTCGACATCACATTGGTAAAACTCGCGGTATCTTCCTTTTTGTGGACGATCTGCGCGCCATACCGGCTGAATCTGGAAACGGCGGAAAGGAAAATTAATATCGCTTTGGTATTGAACTACATACCTTGCAAAGGGTACTGTCAGGTCGTAACGAAGTCCCTTCTCGGAAATTTGAAATGTTGTTTTCTGACTATTCCGTGCCAATAAATCATTTTCAGTATCCTTCGACAGGAAATCACCAGAGTTTAATATTTTAAACAACAATTTATCCCCCTCTTCACCGTATTTACCGGTAAGTGTCGATAGATTCTCCATGGCAGGAGTCTCAATCTGCTGAAATCCATAAATCTTAAAGATGTTTTTTATGGTGTCGAAGATGTAGTTTCTGCGGGCCATTTCAAGCGGTGAAAAATCACGTGTGCCTTTTGGTATGGAGGGTTTTTGAGCCATTTTGCGATACTTGGTTAAGGGGCTAAAATTAGTGATAATATCCAAAAAAAAGAGGGTGCTTTGCAGGCACCCTCTCAAATTCATCAATTGTTATGTTAGTTGAATACATAACGAAGTCCCAACTGAATTCCATAGGTTCCTGAAACTGAAGTTGGATCCTGGAAAGAAGTTTTGACATATTCTGTGCCAATCTTTTGCATTGAAACCTTCAGCATACCTGTAGCTGCATCTTTACTAACTGCAGTTAAAGGAGAAGAAGTCACAACACTTTGGTTCAAACCCCAGCTTGAATTTAACAAGTTGGCAAAATTGATCACATCAACTGTAAATTGCAACTTGTTTCCGGTGTTCTTGAATTTCATTTTGAAGTCCTGGGCCAGTCTGATGTCAATCCTTTTGTTCCAAGGGGTATAGGCCCCAAATCGCTCAGCATATTCGCCGGCATGCTTGGAGAGGTATGGATCTTGTTTTGCGTAGGCAAAATAGGCATCTGCATCCGCCTGGGAAGCCCATAAAAATTCATTTTGATTTTTTGGAATGTACATCAACTCGTGCGTAGAAGTACCGTCTTTATTCATGTCACCAAAATACATGTAGGAATACGCATTGCCCTTGTATGCAGAGTAGAATACTGAAATAGTTGTGGCAAAGTATTTAGCGTACTCAATTGTATAATCCAATTCCGCAATAACCCGGTGGGGAGTATTGTTGGAAGTCAGACCAGTTTCCGGATCATTGAGGGAGTTTTTGATGATACGATACTGCCAGGCTGAGAATGGATCAGAACCTGTCTTACCGGTAACCTCATTACCCATGCTGCGGGAATAACCAACCATTCCGCTAAATCCATACATCTTTGGCAGATCAAGTTGGGCCGAGAAGGTATAACCATCCCCTTTCTTTGTATTGCGCATGATGACAACATTCTGGAATGTCTTGTTGTAGAACTTGTCGGCATTGGTGCTATTGGACCAGTAAGGACGGGTATTTGTACCCTCTTTGATGGTGGAGGCAGCAGCATTCATGTTGATGTTTTCAAACCAGATGGAGTTGATGTCTTTGGTGTAAATTCCATCCAATGTCAACTTCATGTTGAGGGGTAATTTCAGGTCAAAACCCAAGCTGGTACGCCAAACCTGTGGCAATTTGAAATCTTTGTCAATGGCGGCAATCCTTCCTCCAACAACATTTTTCTGTGGGAAAATATCGGCGATGGCAGAATTAGCCAATAATTTTTTGGCATCGGCCTCAAATGGAATTCTGGCCAACTGCCCCTGGGCAGCAGTACCACCATTGGAGTTAATCACCAATTGGTATTGCAACATACCGCTGTTGGTAGGTTGGTTGGTAAACCAGACAAAAGGAATTCGTCCTGTGAAAACACCGGTTCCTCCCCTAACTTTGATTGATTTGTCGCCTTTTACGTCCCAGTTGAAGCCGAGGCGAGGAGACCACAATACCTTCACGGTTGGCCAGGTTGAAAGGTCAACTGTTTCATTTTGTTTGAATTTCTGACCATAAAGACCCGGGTTGTCAACTGCTCCACTCAAATACATCGGAATGTCTATACGA
>CAZVTL010000082.1:0-14786 GCA_964630075.1 uncultured Tangfeifania sp. | reverse complement strand
AGAGTTTGGAGATTTTACATGTGCACCGCTAAATTTATTAGACCTGTTGTGCCGAATGAAAATATTGTTTGTTGGAGCCACCTGTTTTGAACTTTACCAGTTTTTTGAGAACCTTGTCGAGGTAGAGGGAGAGGGGAAAAATATTTTCCATTACAAATGGTATAATCTTGAAATTGATCTGCTTATACCTGGAATAGGCATGACATTTACCGCTTATCATCTTACCCGCGCACTCTACACCACCCATTACGATTTGGTCATCAATGCAGGTATTGCCGGAAGTTTTCGCGACGAGCTCTCCATTGGGACGGTCGTTAACGTAAAAAGCGAGCAGATTTGTGACCTGGGTATAGAAGAGGGAAATTCGGTGCTGTCACTTTTTGATGCCGGCTTTATGGAGCGTGATCAGTTCCCATTCGAAAATGGAAGGATGTTAAATCCCAACCATTACAAGGAGTTGGAGCTTGCTTCGGTAGATGGGTTGACAGGGAATATCAGCCATGGTGCCCCGGAAAGTATAGCCAGGATCTCCAGCGGTTTTGACCCTGATGTGGAATCGATGGAGGGAGCGGCTGTCTTTTATGTTTGCCTCCACGAAAAGGTTCCCTTTCTGGAAATAAGGGCCATCTCCAATTTTGTGGAGTCGAGGGATACCACAAAGTGGGATATTCCATTGGCCATCGAGAATCTTACCGATGAACTTTACCGCTTCCTGCGTAAATTTGCCAAAATCAAACAGCTCTCCTGATGAGGCTCACCCTGGGTTTCTCTACCTGCCCCAACGACACTTTTATCTTTGATGCCATGGTCAACGGGAGAATTGACACCGAAGGTCTTCGCTTTGAACTCCTGATGGCAGATGTAGAAGAGTTGAACCGACTGGCATTCAAATCATCCATTGATATCACCAAAGTCAGCTACCATGCATTTGCTTATCTGTCAAAAGCGTATCAGCTGTTGACAGCCGGGAGTGCGCTGGGATTTGGCAATGGTCCGTTGTTGATCAGCAAACACAAAATTTACCCTGACGAACTGGCCGGACTAAAAATTGCAATTCCGGGGAAATACACCACCGCCAACCTGCTGCTTTCCCTTGCATACCCCAGCCTGACCCAAAAAACGGAATACCTTTTTTCCGATATTGAAGAGGTGATCCTGTCGGGAGAAGCTGATGCCGGGGTAATCATCCACGAAAACAGGTTCACTTACCAATCAAGGGGACTCCGGAAGATCGTTGACCTTGGTGAGCAGTGGGAAGTACAAACGGGACTGCCTATTCCTTTGGGTGGAATCATCGTGAAACGGGAACTGCCCCGCGTGATCAGGCTCAAAGTGAACCGCGTACTTCGTCGCAGTGTTGCCTATGCCTTGGAGAACCCCAACGATTCCCTCTCATATGTATGGCAGCATGCTCAGGCCTTGGATGAGGAGGTCATGCGCCACCATATCCTGCTTTCCGTGAACGACTTCTCGGTAGATTTGGGAGAAAAAGGCCGGGAAGCCATCACAAAGCTATATGAAAGGGGAGCCGGGAATCAGCTTTTCCCTCCCCTGCAACCCGACTGGTTGCTTTCTTAGGAAGCTTCGCTGCACCTTCCATAAAAATCCTTGAGAAATCTGATTTCTTTGACGTAATTTTGCAGAAAGGAAAAGAATTGGTCACGCAAAGTACGCAGGGAAACGCAAAGTAACACGAAGTTCTAACGGGCTTTCCCGGATCCCTTGCATGACCACTTAAAATTGTTTGCTTTCAGGGATTCAGGGACATGAAAAAACTGCACAGACTCTACCGCGATAATCTCAATGCAATCATTGTCACACTGGCCATTCACCTGGTGGTGATGGTAGCCTTGCTTTTTGCTGAATTGCGGAACAGTATGGAAATCCCGGAAGAGGCCCTGTTTCTGGATATGGTGTCAGAAGTGGTCAAATTGCCGTCTCCGGAGAAAGAGCAAATGGATCAGGGCGAGCATGCACTGACCTCCGGCAACAACCGGGGCGCCAACAACTCCAATCGTGCCGTGAACCTGAATGACCAGTCTGGCCGCTCTACCGGGGATCCTTTTTTCGACAGGGAGTATGCCAAAGAGGTGGCGGAGGCAAAAAAGCTGGCCAGTGACGTCAACAAAAACCTCTCTCGCGAAATTCCCAAAATCGGAGACATCCCCATGCCAGTGGCCAGTACGGAAGGGATGACACGGGAGGAGGCCAAACGTTCCACCTTCAAGGGGAAATCAAACATTCGTTACAAACTGGGCAACCGCTACCATCTTCAGTTGCCTATTCCGGTCTACCTGGCCCAGGGTGGCGGCGAGGTAGTGGTAGATATTACAGTCGGCAGAAATGGCGATGTACTGGTGGCTGCTCCACGAACAAATTCTAGTTTGGATGACCCGATGATCCTGGCTTATGCCAAACAGGCAGCGGAGAAAACCCTCTTCAATGCCGACAATTCCGCCCCGGAAAAAGAACGGGGTACAATTACCTATCTGTTTGTTGCACAGTGACAAGAAATTGTTAGGCCACATTGATTCGCTCCGATAAGCAGTCGCTGAAATTTGTATATTTGACTAATTTTTAGGGGAATGAGTAAAGAAAATTCAAATATTGATGTTGATCAAATAGTCAAGCACTGGGTTGAAACTTCCGAGGAAGACTTTCAAACAATGTTAAGCCTATACCATTCAAAATCATATGGATGGGCTTTATTTTTAGAACACATTTCAATAGAGAAGTTGCTTAAAGCCGTTTAAGTAAAGAAGTATAAAAAGCATTCACCGTTCCTTCATAATTTGTACAGATTGGCTGAACTCAACAAAATTGAGTTAACCGATGAACAATCAGACTGGCTTGATAAAATAACTTCATTTAACCTGAATGCCCGTTATGACGATTATAAAAGGGAATTTTATTTATTATGCACCGAAGAATTTGCCGGAGAATGGATTGAGAAAATCAAAATTTTAAGATCATGGATAAAGCAGATGCTATAAATATCGCCCAGAAATATGCGGGCGCAGTAAAGGCAAATTATAACTACATCAAGATTATTCTCTTTGGCTCCTATGCAAAAGGGAACTTCAATGAAGATAGTAACATTGATATTGCTGTGATATTCAAGGACTATAGCAATATCATGGATATGCAATTGGAATTAATGAGGTTGAGACGTAAAATTGACAGTCGTATTGAACCACATCCATTTAGAGAAAGTGAATTTGAATCATCAAATCCTCTTGTGAGTGAGATTATTAAATACGGACAAGAGATCGATATCAACGTGGCCTAACAAACGCCAAATGCCATGCGGGGTCGTAAGTCAACGACGTCTAACCTGCCGGAAACACAAAACCAAACTAAAACCAATCAAAGTCATAAACCCGCCCAGCATTTGGCATCGGAACGCTGGAAGAATCGATCTCCCTGTAATTTCAATCAGTCCGGTATATGGGAATGCTTTTTGTAGCCAGGCTCGGCATCAAGCTAGATAGGATAGGGAGTTTGGATTTGCCGTTTCCCCGCCAAAGGATAAGCAGTATTAAAAAACTTTAAACCTTATCTAAATTCATTCCAATCTATTTATTTTTTACAGATCTTTGAATTTAAATCGGCATCAGTTCAAATTTCAATTTACCGATCACCTAAAAAGTAAAATTATGTCAGTTAAAATATTTTTGGTAGAAGGAATGACCTGCAAACATTGCACGGGACGTGTGGAGAAGCGGATCGGTGAGATCCCGGGGGTGGAGGAGGTCATCGCAGACCTGGCCACCGGGCAGGTAAGCATCGAGGGCCACTCGGTTACAGCTGAGATGGTAAAAGTAGCGGTGGAGGAAGCCGGCTATACATTCAAAGGAGGAGCAAATGGACCACTACCCGGATCGGACCTCTGGCTCAGTTGATTCTTTGCCAATTTGGCCTGTCTTACCAGGATGTTGATGACATTATTACTTCTTTATCAGTAAGTTAATGACATTTTGTCTGAGTTCAGTTTGTGGCAAATGTTTTGTTTGTATTGTAATAATCAAAAAGAAACATTAAAACAACAGATATGAACTTCAACAATTTTACCATCAAAGCCCAGGAGGCCGTACAGCAGGCGGTTCAAATCACAGCAGGAAATAACCAGCAATCGGTTGAGACCGCTCACCTGATGAAGGGTTTGTTGTCAGAAGCTGAAAACGTTACGGCATTCCTGTTACAAAAAACTGGGGTCAACACGGGATTTTTCAACAAAGAGCTTGACCGCATCATTGGAGGATTTCCAAAAGTAACGGGTGGCGAACCCTTTCTGTCTACCGGAGCCAATGCGACGGTTCAGAAGGCCATCTCCCTCTCCCAAAAGATGGGGGATAAATTTGTCTCGGTAGAGCATTTGCTGCTGGCGTTGCTAGAAACCGGGGATGTGGTCAGCAAGCTCATGAAAGAGCAAGGGGTAGACCGGAAGGGGCTGGAAGAGGCCATCCGCGAACTGCGGAAAGGTTCCAAAGTAGAGAGCCAGACAGCGGAAGATACCTTCAACTCACTCAACCGCTTTGCCGTCAACCTCAACGATGCCGCACGATCGGGGAAACTGGATCCGGTGATCGGGCGTGACGAGGAGATTCGCAGGGTTTTGCAAATACTTTCCCGCAGAACAAAAAACAATCCGATTCTGGTAGGGGAACCCGGTACGGGTAAGACGGCCATTGCCGAAGGGTTGGCCCAGCGGATCGTACGCGGCGATGTACCCGAGAACCTTCAAAGCAAACAGATCTTCTCGCTCGACATGGGTGCGTTGATTGCAGGAGCCAAATACAAGGGTGAATTTGAAGAGCGGCTGAAGTCGGTCATCCAGGAGGTGATCCAGGCCGAAGGTGAGGTAATCCTCTTCATCGATGAAATCCATACGCTGGTTGGTGCAGGGAAAGGGGAGGGGGCCATGGATGCCGCCAACATCCTCAAACCGGCGTTGGCCAGGGGAGACCTTCGGGCCGTGGGTGCTACCACGCTGGGCGAATACCAGAAATACTTCGAAAAGGACAAAGCGCTGGAACGTCGTTTCCAGCTGGTGATGGTGGATGAACCGGATACCCAGTCGGCCATCTCCATCCTTCGGGGATTGAAAGAACGATACGAGAACCACCACAAGGTCAGGATCATGGACGATGCCATCATCGCAGCAGTAGAGTTGTCGCAGCGTTACATCACCGACCGGTTCCTTCCGGACAAGGCCATTGACCTGATGGATGAGGCAGCGGCAAAGCTTCGGATGGAGATGAACTCCCTTCCCGAAGAGCTGGATGAGATTGAGCGCAGGTTGACCCAGCTGGAGATCGAGCGGGCGGCCATTCAGCGCGAAAATGACAAGACCAAGCTTTCGCGTTTGGAGGAGGAGATTGCCAACCTCAAGGAGGAGCAACGTAAATTCAGGGCAACCTGGCAGGCAGAGAAAGAGCTCATCGACGGAATTCAAACGAAACGGCAAGAGATCGAAGCGCTGAAGGTGCAGGCTTCACAAGCTGAAAGACAGGGCAACTATGGCCTGGTGGCCGAAATTCGGTACGGCAGAATCAAGGAGGCGGAGTCTGCCATTGACACCCTGCAGGAGCAGTTGAATGTAAAACAGCAGCACCAGTCCCTGATCAAGGAGGAGGTGGATGCGGAGGATATTGCAGGGGTGGTGGCACGGTGGACAGGCATTCCTGTCTCACGGATGCTCCAGAGTGAAAGGGAAAAACTGATTCACCTGGAAGATGAATTGCACAAAAGGGTGATCGGTCAGGAGGAGGCCATTGCCGCCGTTTCGGATGCGGTACGCCGCTCGAGGGCAGGATTGCAGGACGAGAAACGCCCCATTGGCTCCTTTATCTTCCTGGGAACGACCGGTGTCGGCAAGACCGAGCTGGCCAAAGCGCTGGCAGAATATCTCTTCGACGATGAAAACATGCTCACCCGCATCGATATGTCGGAGTACCAGGAGAAATTTTCAGTGACCCGGCTGATCGGGTCGCCTCCCGGCTACGTTGGCTACGATGAAGGGGGACAGCTGACCGAGGCGGTGCGCAGGAAACCCTACTCCGTGCTGCTTTTTGACGAGATCGAGAAGGCCCATCCGGATGTTTTCAATGTGTTGCTGCAAGTGCTCGACGACGGGCGGCTTACCGACAACAAGGGGAGAACCGTCAACTTCAAGAATACCATCATCATCATGACCTCCAACCTTGGATCGCACCTGATCCGTGAGCGGACCGAACTGATGACGGATACCAACCGTACCCAAAAGATGGAAGATTTGCAGGGGGAAATGATGGAGCTTTTGAAGCAGACCATCCGGCCTGAATTCCTCAACCGCATCGATGAGATTATCGTCTTTGCCCCGCTCAACCGGGCGGAGATCCGGCAGATTGTCAGCCTGCAGTTTGAGATGGTGAGCGACCGCCTGAAACGTTCAGGTTACCGGGCTACCATGACCGAAGCGGCCATTGACTGGATCGCAGAGGCTGGCTTTGATCCCCAATTCGGGGCACGTCCCGTCAAGCGTATGATGCAGAAGTTCCTGCTCAACGACCTCTCCAAGGAGATTCTGGCAGGCAGGATTGATAAGGAGCGGGAGATTGTGGTGGACGTGGAGGGGGGGCATCTGGTATTCAGGTAGATGTTTCCTTTTGCTCTCTGCAAAAGGAGGGGTGAAGAATGATGGAAAATGATGGAGAGACTTAAATGACGGAGGGACTAAAATAACGGAGTGGAGAGCAGGGGCTGCTATTTTGTAGCAAAACAGGGAGTTACCTGCTTTTAGTTGTTGTGCGGTAACACATGATCATATAAACCTTATTTTCCAAAGTAATCTTAGTAGAAAGTAAATGTGACTAATAGAGCCGTCTGCGGTAGGCCGCCCAGAGGAGTGGAATACCCATTTCAGACGGAAGGGAAGGAATAGCACAAAGATGAATTGTTTTTTCAAATATTGTTTCCTTCCGTCTGAAGGTAGACATACCTCCTCGTTGTACAATGCACCACAGACGGTATCTTTATTTGTATCATTTTTCTACTAAGATTTAAAACATAAAAATAAGGTTTATATTATCTGATTTTATCTTTCTCAGGCATTAAACAAATTCGAGCGCTCTTCTTTGTTCTCTTTCAGCGGTTCAAAAAAAACCACTAAATTCGCCCACTTAACTGCAAAGTATGGTCGAAATTTGTGCGCTTGCATCTGGCAGCAACGGGAATTGCTACTACATAGGGAACAACGAGGAGGCTCTCCTGATCGACGCAGGGTTGTCGTTCAAGCAGATACTCCACCGCATGGAGGCAAGGGCGCTGGATCCCAAAAAAATCAAGGCTATTTTTATTACCCACGAGCACGGCGACCATGTCAGGGGTGCCAGGGTGACAGGGAAAAAGCTGGATGTGCCGGTCTACATGACCAGAGGCACCCATGCTGCAGCTTTTCGAACCTGGAAGCCCATCTCCTATCTGCCCATCCTTGACAATGTGCCGGTTGAGGTGGGAGGTTTCGCAGTATTCCCCATCCTGAAAAACCACGATGCCGTAGAACCGACCTCCTTTCGGGTAGCCTGCAACGGTATCAGCATTGGTGTTTTCACCGATATCGGAGCCCCTTGCGACAATGTGAAATCCCATCTGCAGCAATGCCATGCCCTCTTCCTGGAAGCCAACTACGACCAACAGATGCTCAAAGTTGGACCCTATCCCTATCATCTCAAAGTCAGGATCGATTCGACCAAGGGTCATCTTTCGAATAGCCAGGCCTTTGAATTGCTGAAGGAACATGCCCATGCGGAACTTCGGTGCGTATTCCTCAGCCACCTCTCAGCCGAAAACAATACGCCGGAGCTGGCACTCAATGAATTCAAACCATTGGCAGGGCGATACCTGATTAAACTGACCGATAGATTCAATGCCGGTGAGAGATATACCATTACGCTTTAAGTTTTGGATTTTGGATTTTCGATTTTGAAATGGGGAACTCCGGGAATTTACCCCATTTCATGCGTATAAATTATTGAATTTCAGTTTGTACGTGCGGAACTCGCAGGTGCGTTTACATCGCTTTTTGTGGGATTGACCGATGCTCGTTTCATCCGATTTCGCCTTGATATGTTGTATGAATTTGTTAGCGTAAATTAAATCATGTTGCGATATTCCAAATTCCAAAATCCAAAATCGAAAATTTCCTATGCTTTTTCTTTTTTCAAAATTCTAAAACAGGTCAAAAATCCTTCTCCTTCCTGCAAAAAAATTGTACCTTTTCGCTCTGAATAACAAAACCCTTCAAGATGAAAAATTTCCTCCTTCTGATGCTTGTATTATCCTTTGTTGCCTGTGCCTCTCCCTCCGGGGAAAAGAAAGTTGCCGGTGGTGATAACCCACTGATGAAACCATTTGCTACGCCGTTTCAGGTTCCTCCTTTCGGGGAGATCAAGCTGGAGCATTTCCTTCCTGCCATCGAGGCTGGTATTGCTGCCAACCTGGCTGAGATGGACGCAATCGTCAACAATCCGGCAGCACCGGATTTTAACAACACCATTCGGGCCTATGACATTGCTGGCGACCAGCTTTCGGTCGCATCCCGCATTTTTTCCAACCTCAACGGTGCCAATACCAATCCGGCCATGCAAAAGCTGGCCCGCGAGATTACACCCAAGCTTACCAGGCACCGCGACAACATTGCCTTGAATCCCAAACTCTTCCAAAGAGTAAAAGCGGTTTATGAGCAACGAAGTACAATGGGATTGGATCCCCAGCAAATGCGTGTCGTCGAGAAATTTTACAAGGATTTCGAAAGAAGCGGAGCGAACCTTTCACCCGAAAATCAGACCAGACTCCGTCAGATCAACGAAGAGCTCTCCAAAACGGTGCTGCAGTTTGGCGAAAACCTTTTGGCCGAAACCAACAAGAACTTTAAACTGGTAGTGGATAAACAGGAGGATCTTTCCGGACTTCCTGCAGATGTGGTGGAAGCAGCCGTTATCCAGGCAAAGAAGGACAGCCTGCCCGGCAAATGGGTTTTCAACCTGGCCAAACCCAGCATGTTGCCCTTTCTTACCTACGCCGACAACCGTGACCTGCGCGAAAAACTCTACCGGGGCTATTTCATGCGTGGCGATTATGACAATCAGTTCGACAACAAGGAGCTGATCAAAAAAATGGTCCTGCTAAGGGATGAAAAGGCCAAAATGCTGGGCTATAAGAATTTTGCCTCCTACGTCATAGCCGACAACATGGCCAAAACGCCGGAAGCTGTCTACGAGTTTCTAAACAAGCTTTGGGTCCCGGCACTGGCCAGGGCAAAAAATGAACTGGCCGATATGCAGGCCATCTCCGACAAGGAGGGAGGTAAGTTCAAACTGCAATCCTGGGATTGGTGGTATTATGCTGAAAAGATCCGCAAGTCAAGGTACAACCTCGATGAGGCCGAGCTGAAACCCTATTTTTCCATGGAGAATGTTCAGAATGGCATGTTCTATGTCGCCAACAAACTCTACGGTATCACCTTCGAAAAGCGCAACGACCTTCCGGTATACCATCCCGAAGTAGTGGCCTATGAAGTGAAGGACAAGGACAATTCACACCTGGCTGTGCTTTACATGGACTTTCATCCGAGGGATGGGAAGCGGGTGGGTGCCTGGTGTACCAGTTATGCTAGCCGCCAGTACCGTGACGGCAAGAAGATCGATCCGGTCATTTCGATGGTGATGAATTTTACCCGTCCTACCGGGAATGCGCCGGCCTTGTTTACCTTCGAAGAGGTATCCACGGCCTTTCATGAATTTGGCCATGCCATACATACGGTTTTTGCCGACGGTCCCTACGACCGTACCTCCAGGGATGTCCCGCGCGATTTCGTCGAACTCCCTTCACAGATCAAGGAAAACTGGGCAGCCGAACCGGAAGTCTTGAGAGTTTATGCCAAACATTTCACCACAGGGCAGGTTATTCCCGATGCGCTGATCGACAAACTGGAGAAAAGTGCACAATTCAACCAGGGATTTGTAACGACAGAACTGCTTGCCGCCTCCATCCTGGATATGGATTACAATACCGCTGAGAATCCGGCCATCGGCGATGTAAGGGCTTTTGAGAAAAAATCGATGGAGAAGATCGGATTGATCGACGAAATTCTGCCCCGGTACAGGAGCACCTACTTCAACCACTCCTTCAGCGGCGGATATACGGCAGGTTACTACGTCTACATCTGGGCGGCGGTGCTGGATTCTGATGCTTTCGACGCATTCAAGTCATCCGGGGATATTTTCAATCCGGAGCTGGCGGCAAAATTCCGCGCCCTTCTGACCAATTGCGGTACCGACGAGGGAATGGTTATCTACAAGACATTCAGGGGGAAAGACCCTGACATTACCCCGTTGTTGAAAAAACGCGGCTTGCAGTAATTCAAATTTTTTTATCTTTGTTGAGGAGATAGTTGAAAATCATTCATCTCCCCTGAATTCAATTCCTTGGTGAAACCTTGGTGCCTTGGTCTCTTAGTGGCAATATTTCCCTTCTGCCACCAAGGCACCAAGACACCAAGTTCTCACCAAGGTAATAGATGTTTCCCCGTCTAATTCAGACGGTAATTATTATATTCAGTTTCAAGTGTGAAAAAAATCAGGTTGAAAATTTTAGGGCTATCTTACAGCCAGGATCAGTCGGGAGCCTATGCCCTGGTGCTGGCCGAAACCGACGGCAACAGGCGCATCCCGATCATCATCGGAGCCGTGGAAGCCCAGGCCATTGCCATCAACCTGGAGGGGTTGAAACCCCCGCGCCCTTTGACGCACGATCTTTTTACCACGGTTCTTGCTACCTACAGCATACAGATCACCGAAGTCTTCATCCATGCCTTTGAGGAGGGGATCTTCTATGCGGAGATGCGACTTTCAGGCGACAAGGGGAACTTCAACATCGACTCCAGGACCTCTGATGCGATTGCCCTGGCACTGCGCTGCAACTGTCCGATCTATACCACCGAAGAGGTGATGGGACAAACCGGAATTTTGATTGATTTTGAAGACACGGAGGAGGATAGCGCCCTGGAAGAGGAGCTCGACGAGCACTCTGTTTACGATGAGTACACCGTGGATGAGCTCAATGAACTGTTAAGCAAGGCCATTCACGACGAAGAGTACGAAAAAGCCTCCGTCATCCGGGATGAAATCAGCAAAAGAGAGACCCCGGGAACCCCAAATGAAGAAGCATAAACATCCGGATGAGACAATACCTTGACCTTTTAAACCATCTTCTCCAAACCGGCAGCAGCCGGACCGACCGGACCGGTACCGGCACCCTCAGCCAGTTTGGCTACCAGATGCGGTTCAACCTTTCAGAGGGATTCCCGGTAGTGACCACCAAGAAGCTTCACCTCAAGTCGATCATCCATGAACTGCTTTGGTTTCTGAAGGGAGATACCAATGTGAAATACCTGCAGGAGAACGGGGTAAAGATTTGGGATGCCTGGGCCGATGAGCATGGTGAATTGGGACCGGTTTATGGTCACCAGTGGCGTTCGTGGTCAACCCCGGATGGCAGGGTCATCGACCAGATTTCCGGACTGATCGAACAGATCAAGACCAACCCTGCCTCCCGCCGGTTGATTGTCAATGCCTGGAATGTCGGGGAGCTCGACCGTATGAAACTGCCGCCCTGCCACCTGCTGTTCCAGTTTTATGTCAACGATGGAAAGCTCTCCTGTCAACTCTACCAGCGAAGTGCAGATATCTTCCTGGGAGTGCCCTTCAACATTGCCTCCTATGCGCTGCTCACCCTGATGGTGGCGCAGGTGACAGGGCTCGAGCCCGGCGATTTCGTCCATACCTTTGGAGATGCCCATATTTACAACAACCACCTCGATCAGGTCAGGCTGCAGCTTACCCGCGAACCCTTTCCTCTGCCACAGATGAAACTCAATCCGGCCGTTACCTCCATTTTTGACTTCAAATTTGAGGATTTCGAACTGGTCAATTACCAGGCGCACCCGCACATCAAGGGGGATGTTTCGGTGTAGGGAAGAGGGGAAGAATGAAGGAGGGACTTAGGGACTAGGAGACTCAGGGACTAGGAGACTCAGGGACAGGAGATGACTGGGATGATTCCGACAATCTTCTTTGACTTAAAACACGAGCCTGAACCGATCCAGCCACGTAGTGGCGGAATATTGGTAGAAAACGAATGTTGAATAAAGAGCCGTCTGCGTGACACTGCTCAAAGGAGTGAGGAATTCTGTTTCAGACGGAAGAAGGTAGTGACCTGACAGAATGAAACGAGTCAGAGGATCTATGTGAAGGCTGTCCGTGGGTATAGTCAATGTGTTCCGTGAGTTACCCTGAATAATAAATTTGAAAACGAATAATCAGAAGATATGGTTCATCAAAATATATCCATCATTGTGGCAATTGCGCAGAATTTTGCCATTGGCAAAAACAACGACCTGCTTTTTCATCTGCCGGATGACTTGAAACGGTTCAAGCGGATTACCACCGGGAAGTCGCTGATCATGGGCAAACGCACTTTCTACTCACTGCCCAAAGCCCCACTGCCCAATCGGCGCAACATCGTGATCACCGACATCCCCGGCGAGACCTTCCCTGGCTGCGAATCGGCAGGCTCGATTGAAGAAGCCATTTCCCTGGTGCAACACGAACCCGAGGCCTTTGTTATCGGGGGCGGGATGATCTACCGGCAGTTTTACCCTTTGGCAGGAAAGCTCTACCTCACCCTGGTACACCAGGATTTGGAGGCCGATACCTTTTTCCCTGAAATCAACTTTGGTGAGTGGCACGAAACAGCCCGCGGGGATTTGTTTGATGAAAAGAACGGGTTTGGTTATTCCTATCTTGACTTGATCAGGAAGAAGGAATGACGGAAAATGACGGAGAGACGGAGGATAAAAAAGACGGAAAAATGATGGAGGGATTAGTAACCCCATTTGCCGGAGGAATTGATCATTGGAAGTATTTGATATAGAATTATCTCATATTTTTCATACAAAAGATCATGGGATTCCTTAGATGTATAATGATGATGAAGGCTGAAATCCAACCAAACCTGAGTTTCTGCAGCTTCACCTTCAGCATCTGTCAATTTAGCTACAAATGCCTCTTCATATCTCCTTTTTCGAAAAGCTTCAGCCAGATTTGAGGAGACGGATCTCGAACTTCTTCTAATTTGATCTGTCAAGCTATATTTTTCCTCAAGAGGAAAGGCAATCGAAATATCAAAGATTTCAGTAGCAGCACTAAATGATGCCTGATAAACTTTAAGATCTTTGTGTGACCTATTAGAACCCATTTTCAGCTAAAATTTTAATGAATAGGCTTATACTCAAAAATATAACCCAAATTTTTTACAATTCAAATTTTTCACCCGTCAATTTTCCCGTCCCTCCATCTCTCCATCATTCATGCCTTCCGTCCGATCCTATCACTGTCCCTGTTTTCAAAACGCTACCGCGGACGGTGGACTCCCGTCATTCATTTACCCGGGGTGTCGCTCCTTCGTCGCTTTACCCCGGGCTACCAATATGTATCCCCTACGGGGAAGGATTTTAACAGATTCAAGATTGTGGTCGAAGAAGACCGGGGTTCCACTCCCTCCGTCATTTCCCCGTTTCCCCGTTTCAATTCTTCCTTCCGTCTCTCCGTCATTTTTCCGTCATTCCAGTCCTCCTCCATTGTATCCCAAAAAAGCATACATTTGCCACCGCGCAGGCCGTTCTGTCGCCTCTTGAAAAAGGGGAGGAAAGTCCGGGCAACAGAGGGTACCATGCTTCCTAACGGGAAGGCGGGTGAAAGTTCGCGGTCGTGTAACAGAAAATAACCGTCCCGGCGCAAGTTGGGACAAGGGTGAAAAGGCGGGGTAAGAGCCCACCGGTGGTTGTGGCAACACAATCAGCCGTACATCCCATGGGTTGTAAGGCCAAATATACTGCAAGTCCGAAAGGAAGGGGGCGGCCCGCTCCCGAACGGTTCTCCGGAACCATCCTTGCAGGGGGTAGGCTGCAAGAGGCGGATGGTGACATCCGTCCCAGATCAATGACAGAATGCAAAACAGAACCCGGCTTACAGGTCTGCGTTTTTTTTATCTTTGCTCCGGCATCCGAGGGTGTTGGAGCAAAGATTTTTTTATGCGTTTTATCCTGATTTTGCTGTCTTTGTTGGCGGTCGTTGCTGGGCTGAAGGCCCAGCAGGAGGTGAGCACACCAACCTACTATGCCTCCTTCCGTTCCTATGCATCGGGTGGCAAAGCCCTGCCATTCTGGTTCACTGCCAACCAAAACGGGGCACTCCCGGTAGCCGATAATTTTTCGCAACTGCTTCGGACCGGCTTTTACAGGAACCTGGCAGCAGAGACCTCCAATACCTGGGACTATTTCATGGGGGCGGAGCTGGTAGCAGGTTATTCCGGAAAGCCCTATTTCCAGCCCAATCAGTATTGGCTGGGAGGCAGGTACCGCTGGCTGGTGTTTAAGGTGGGAGCCATGGCCGATCCGCTCCGGTACGGTGGTCTCTCCTCCACCAACGGCCATCTCGATGCCTCCGGGAATAGCAGGCCGGTACCGGATATCGCCATCTCTACCAATGGATATGTCCCCTTTCCCGCTTCCGGCTCTCCTGTAAGCTGGAGGGCATATTACTCTGAAGGGGTCTTGTGGGACAACGGCTACATCCGGAAGGCCAGGCTGCACCACAAGAATCTCTCTTTCAAACTGGATCTGCCGATGGAGTGGAGCATCGCGGCAGGAATCGAGCATTACGTCTTTTGGGGTGGCGTTTCACCCT
>CAZVTL010000081.1:0-14831 GCA_964630075.1 uncultured Tangfeifania sp. | reverse complement strand
CCAAGGTTTCCTTTGTCAGTTTTAATTTTTTCAAATATATCCACGGTAGTAAACTTTATGTAGTATTCTAAAAATATTTTTGAGAGTGTGCAAAGCTAAAAATTATTTTGGGTTTAGGCAAGACAGAATAATCAGCTTCCAGTGAATTTAGATTGGGTCCAAAACCGCTGGATGTTAATTTTCCTAAAATGACCTTGCAGGAGGCACATATTCTCTCATTAGTGGCGCTACTAATTCCGAATAAATGGAGAAAAACTTTATCTTTGCACCATGATTGGAAATATCGGAAAATATTTTGTTGTAGCAATTGTGTTAATTGCCTCATCTTGTGGACAATATCAGAAGATTGTTAAAAGTACCGATTATGAGTACAAGCTTAAGAAGGCAAGGGAGTATTACGACAAGAAGGATTTCAGCAAATCGACACAGCTCTATGCTGAGCTGGTCAATATTTACAGGGGTACCAACCGTTCGGATCAGGTCTATTATTACCTGGCGAAGAGTAATTTTGGACAGCATGATTTCCTGATGGCAGGCCATTATTTCAGGCAGCTTATCAAGGAGTTTCCCCGCAGCAGCTTTGCTGAGGAGTCGCAATACATGATAGGTTATTGTTATTACATGGATTCTCCGGAACCGCGTTTGGATCAGAAAACTACCCAGGATGCGATCGATGCCTTGCAATTGTTTATGAATATTTTCCCTTCCAGCGCCAAAGTGGCTGAGGCAAATAAGCTAATCGATGAATTGCGTGAGAAGCTGGTTTACAAGTCATACATGAATGGTCGACTTTATTATGATCTCGGAGATTATCGTGCATCTGTTATCTCCTTGACCAACAGCTTAAAAGAATATCCGGATTCCAAGTATAGGGAAGAATTGATGTTTTACCTCCTTAAATCAAAATATTTGCTGGGGGAAAACAGCATCGAAGAGAAGAAAAGGGAACGTCTGAATGCAGAATTGGATGAGTATTACACTTTTGTTGATGAGTTTCCAAATAGCAAATACCGCAAAGAAGCAGACAGGTTCTTCGCCAATACCAAGAAGATGATGAACATCAAGGACGAAGATCTTACCAAAGAACAGCCCTGATAAGATGGGCGTGTTGAAATGACTTCAGAGCCATTGAACAGGATTTGAGATTTTTGATATTGATGGTTTCTCCCGGGAAGGGCGAACCAACAGCATATTGTAAAGCTAAAAATAGGTGATATTATGGATTATAGAAAAGTTAAAGCAGCCTCGACTACTGTACCGCGTAATTTGAGTGAATTGGATTCGACTACCGACAATATTTACGAATCATTGATGGTGATCGCCAAAAGGGCAAATCAGATCAATGCGGAGGTCAAAGAGGAGTTGAATCAGAAATTACAAGAGTTTGCCTCCTATTCTGACAATCTTGAAGAGGTATTTGAGAACCGCGAGCAGATCGAGATTTCCCGTTATTATGAAAGGCTTTCCAAACCGGTTTTGATTGCCTACGAAGAGTTCAAGGATGGATTGATCTATTACCGTAATCCGGCCAAGGAGAAAAAATAATTTACCGAGCATTTTATAAACTGTCTCAACATGCCGCTGAAGGGGAGGAAAATAGTTCTCTGTGTAACTGGCAGCATTGCTGCCTACAAGGCGGTTTATCTGTTGCGCAGCCTGGTTAAATCCGGTGCTGAGGTTCAGGTGTTGATGACCGAATCTGCCAAGGAGTTTGTAGCTCCTCTCTCGTTCGCCTCATTGTCGGGAAAATCGGTCTTGAGCGAATTTTTCTCCAAACCCGGCGGGGAGTGGAACAGCCATGTTGACTTGGGTGTTTGGGCGGATCTTTTCCTTGTGGCTCCGGCAACAGCCACTACCATTGGAAAAATGGCCAATGGATTGTGTGACAATTTGATAGTTACAACTTATCTTTCAGCAAGATGTCCGGTAATGGTGGCTCCTGCCATGGATCTGGACATGTTCAAGCATCCTGCGATGCAGGAAAACCTACGTAAACTGACATCTTTCGGCAATATTGTGGTAGAACCTGCCAGTGGCGAACTGGCCAGCGGTTTGTCCGGAAAAGGCAGAATGGAAGAACCCGAAGTGATTGTTGCCAAAATTGTGGAGCTCTTCTCGAAAAAAAAAAACTCCTGAACAAAACCTATCTGGTCACTGCGGGTCCAACGCATGAACGTTTGGATCCCGTTCGTTTCATTGGAAACTACTCCACCGGGAAAATGGGATTTGCACTTGCCGAACGTTTGGCCTCGCTGGGTGCCAAGGTTATTCTCGTAAGTGGACCGGTGCATTTAAAAACCCTTCATCCTTTGATTCACAGAGTGGATGTGACTTCTGCCGATGAGATGTTTGAAGCATGCATGCTTTATTTTGGCCAGTGCAATGGTGCGATCATGAGTGCGGCAGTGGCCGATTATGCTCCTTTGGTAAGGGAATCGGAGAAGATCAAGCGTGTGAAAGGAAATTTCACTTTGGAACTTCGTCCGAACAAAGATATTGCCGCCGAACTTGGACGGATCAAAAAGCCCCATCAGTTGCTGGTGGGTTTTGCCCTGGAAAGTCAGAATGAGCTGGAGAATGCCAAGTCCAAGCTCGCCTCGAAAAATCTTGATATGATCGTCCTTAATTCATTGCGGGAGGAGGGCGCCGGATTTGGCCATGACACCAACAAAGTGACAATTCTTACCAGGAATGGCCAGCAATTTCACTTTCCCTTGAAATCCAAACAGGAGGTAGCTGAAGACATTGTCCTTTGCATGCTGGGGACAGATTTTTCTGTCTGACAGCCAGTCTGATTTTTCCTGCTTTTCGGGATGGATCCAGCTTCAGTCAATTTTAACAGCTGCCTGCTTATTTGAAGTTGAAACAGCTTATATTTTGAATAGATTGTCTATTTTTAGGAAACTTTTGTCCATATGCGCCTTGCCTCTTTGACCATCTTTTTATTCTGTTGCCTGCTGCAGCTTTCGGGGCAGGAGTTGCAATGCAATGTGAGTGTATCGAGTTCTCGTATCGAAGGTACCTACAAGGAGATATTCCAGTCGATGCGCACCGACATTTCAGAGTTTATGAACAACCGCAAATGGACGGATCACCAGTTTACCTATGACGAAAAAATCATTTGTACCATGTTTATCCAAATTACGGATCAAATTGGTGCAGATCAGTTCAAGGGCACAATTCAGGTTCAATTGAACCGGCCGGTATTTAATTCGTCCTACCAATCTCCTGTGTTGAATATCAAGGACAATGATTTTGATGTGCGGTATATTGAATTTCAGCCACTTGAATTCAATGAATCCTCCAATACCAACGCGCTTACCAATCTTCTGGCCTATTATGCCTATATTATTCTGGGTTTTGATTACGATACTTTTTCACCGCTTGGGGGTACCCCCTATTTCTTAAAGGCCAGGGATATTGTGAATAAATCCCAGAATGCACGGGAGAAGGGTTGGCGGGCTTACGAAGGCAATTTCAACAGGTTCTGGCTGATTGACAATCTTTACAACAAGGCTTACAGCCCTTTCCGGGACCTTATGTACCGTTATCACCGGCTGGGACTGGATGTAATGTTTGAAAAACCGGACATTGGCAGAGGTGAGATCGCTGATGCGCTCAAAAATATGCAGCGGGTCTACCGCTCACGGCCGGATACTTACATCAACCGGATTTTTTTCGATGCCAAGTCTGATGAGATCGTCAATCTTTTTTCCAAGGGCAGTATTGATGAGAAGAGTCGGGTTATGTCTGTTCTGACAGAATGTGATCCGGCCAATTCAGGCAAATATGAGGTGATCATGCAGCAGAAGGTGTTTTAGGGCATAGAGCAGAGGGCATGGCGCATAGGGAAGGCTAAGGATGAAAATAGGGATTATTTTGATAGCATCAAGCTGATAGCCAATTGCTAAAAGACCAAAACAAATAACAACCTATAAAGAAATAGATGTTACGACGTTTGCAGATAAGGAATTATGCATTGATCAGGGAACTGGATGTTGACTTCAATCCGGGCCTGACAATTATCACCGGAGAGACAGGTGCCGGCAAATCTATTCTGATAGGGGCGCTCTCATTGATTCTTGGGCAGCGTGCTGATACTTCCGTCCTGAAGGAGAAGGAGCTCAAATGCTTTGTAGAAGGGGTATTTGATGTGGCAGGGTATGGGCTGGAGCCACTTTTTGCTGAGAATGATTTGGATTATGACGACCAGGTTATTTTCAGAAGAGAGATTGCACCCAATGGCAAGTCAAGGGCATTTGTAAATGATACTCCTGTAAATTTAAAGACCCTTCAGGATATTGGAATCCGCCTGATTGACATTCATTCTCAACATCAGAGTCTGGAGTTGGGGAACCGGTTGTTTCAACTGATGGTTCTGGATAATTTTTCCGGTAATATGGCTCTCCTGAGGGAGTATCAGTCCGGGTACAAAGTGTATAAATCCTTGGTGGCTGAATTATCGGAGGCAGAGGAAAGGGCGTCAATTTTGAGGCAAGAGCTTGATTACTATCAATTTCAGTTGGAGCAACTCACAGCTGTCAATCTGGAACCTGGCGAGCAGGAAAAGCTGGAACAAGAGCTTGTTTTGCTATCCCATGCAGAAGAGATTAAGACAGCCTTTCTTTCGGTGGCCAATCTTTTGAGGGAAGAGGAGGGCAATGCGCTGATCCGGGTAAAGGAGTCGATGGGAATACTCAACAAAATTCTGAAGTATTATCCGGAAGCCTCCGAGCTATATGCCAGGATGAATGGGGTTTATTTGGAGATGAGTGATCTTTCTTCAGATATGGCACTCTCCTCCGAGAAGATGGAGGTAGATCCCGGTAGGATTTCCCATTTAAATCAGCGGCTGGATCAGCTATATTCGCTTCAGAATAAGCACCATGTGGCCAATGTGGAGGATTTAATCCAGCTGAGGGATGATTTTGAAATGAAGGTCAAGCATGTTTTTACGAATGATGAGACTGTGATTGCCTTGCAATTGGCCATTCAGGGGAAAGAGGCAGAGTTGTTGAATCTCGCTGATTTGTTGACCAAAAACAGGTTGAAGAGCAAAGATCAGATAGGCAAGAAGGTGGAGGAGCAACTGGTGCAGCTGGGAATGCCCAATGCAAGGTTTATGGTAGAAATAAAAAGTGAATTGCCACTAAGTCAATGGGGTAGGGATGAGGTAAATTTTCTTTTTACCGCCAATAAGAATGGTGAACTGAATGAAATTTCGAAAGTTGCCTCTGGTGGTGAGTTGTCCCGTTTGATGCTTTCTATCAAGGCATTGATTTCAAAATCGAAGGCATTGCCAACCATCCTCTTTGATGAAATTGACTCGGGTATTTCAGGAGAGACCGCAGACAAGATGGGCAATATATTGAAAGGGATTTCACAGGATATGCAGGTGATCAACATCACCCATCTGCCGCAGATTGCTGCCAAAGGCGATCTGCATTTCCTGGTTTACAAGGAAGACAATGACAGGGAAACAGTTACGCGATTAAAGCAACTGTCTCAGGAGGAACGGATTTCTGAATTGGCGAAGATGTTGAGTGGTGAGGTTATTACGGAGGCAGCACGGATGAATGCGGTTGAGTTGCTTAAGTAAGAAGTGACTAAAGTGACTAGAGTGACTAAAGTGAACTAAAGTTAACGGGGGAGTGGTTGAACCCATTTACTGTGGGAATAGCCCAAATTTGAAACCGAAAAACCTAAATCACGTATCATTCAACTGATGGTTTTTACCATACCGAAAGATGAGTGATAAAATATCAATAAGAGCAAATCAGGTCTTCCACAACTTTAAGTACTTTAGTCACTCTAGTCACTTTAGTCACTTCCGCCCGGAAGCTGGATTCTTTCATACAATCAAAATTAAATAAGAGCATTAATTTATATCTACAAGCATGTCTTACAATTTGTTAAAAGGGAAAAGAGGAATTATTTTCGGCGCGTTGAATGAGCATTCCATTGCATGGAAAGTAGCCGAAAGAGCCTATGAAGAGGGGGCCACCTTCACATTGACCAATGTGCCGATCGCATTGCGCATGGGGGATACCCAACTTCTGGCCGAGAAATGCAACACCGAAGTCATAGCAGCCGATGCGGTCAACCTGGATGATCTGGAACATCTGATCAAAAGATCGATGGAAGTGTTGGGCGGTAAACTTGACTTTATCCTCCATTCCATTGGTATGTCCCCGAATGTGCGCAAGGGCAGACACTACAGCGATCTTGACTATGACTTTCTTGCAAAGACCCTGGATGTTTCAGCACTCTCTTTCCACAAGGTATTGCAGACAGCCCGGAAACTGGATGCACTGAATGAGTGGTCCTCCGTTTTGGCATTGTCGTATGTTGCAGCCCAAAGAACATTTTATGGATACAACGATATGGCTGATGCAAAATCGCTGCTGGAATCCATTGCACGAAGCTTTGGATACATTTATGGCCGTGAGCGCAATGTGCGGATCAATACCATTTCACAATCTCCGACTCCTACTACGGCAGGAAACGGGATCAAGATGTTCGATAGTTTGCTGGATTTCTCTGAACGGATGTCACCACTGGGAAACGCTACCGCGGATGAATGCGCCGACTATTGCGTTGTCATGTTCTCCGATTTGACCAAAAAGGTGACCATGCAAAATCTCTTCCATGATGGAGGATTCTCCTCCATGGGAATGAGCCTGCGGGCTATGGAGCAATACAAGAAGGGGAATTGTGACGAAGAGGTGGATCCGAACCACATCTACGATTAAGGGGGAAAGGATAAAGGATAAAGGTTAAAGTGAGGGACTCCGGATATTGGAGGTGACAATGAATGAGTCAGTTGGTAAATTCAACTATCTAAAAGCACCCCTTCCTTTAACCTTTAACCTTTATCCTTTATCCTTGTTTACGACCTTTGCCTGCTAAACAGGATTTTAGGATTCTTATTTGGTGGAGTGACACTCCTGTTGCTTGCGACTTGAGTTGGTCTGGAATGACCAGCGTTTCCTCTTCCCTGCTGCTGTTTTGGTGTTTTCACCGGATTGTGGTTCACCAAAGGGAAAAGCGGGTTTTCAGCCACCGGAATTTTTTTGCCAATCAGTTTTTCGATATCCCGTATGTATTCCTTTTCTTCTGCATCACAGAAAGAATAGGCGGTTCCTTCGGCTCCGGCCCTGCCGGTCCTTCCGATACGGTGCACATAGGTTTCCGGTATATTTGGAATTTCGTAGTTGATCACATATTGCAAATCGTCAACATCAATGCCACGTGCTGCAATATCTGTGGCAACCAGAATTCTTGTAGATTGGTCCTTGAAATTTGAAAGCGCACGCTGGCGCGCACTCTGTGCCTTGTTGCCATGAATGGCTTCGGCTGAAATATCGTGTTTCAGCAATGTCTTGACAACAAGATTGGCGCCATGTTTGGTCCGTGTAAACACCAAAGCTGTTTTAATCTGCGGATTCTTCAATATTTCCAATAGTAAGGCACTTTTGTTGCCTTTGTCTACAAAAAAGAGCGATTGTTGAATAATCTCCACGGTAGAAGAGTCCGGTGTTACAGAAACCTTGATGGGGTTATGGAGGATACTGTTGGCCAGTTTTACAATCTCCGGAGGCATGGTTGCAGAGAAGAAGAGTGTCTGTCTCTTTTTGGGCAGCGCCGCAAGTAGTTTTTTTACATCGTGGATAAAGCCCATATCAAGCATTCGATCGGCCTCATCCAGGACAAAGATCTCTACATCCCTTAACGTTAGGAATCCCTGATTCATCAGGTCCAGCAGTCTTCCAGGGGTAGCGACCAGGATATCCACCCCTTTTTGAAGGGCAGCCGTTTGTGGATTTTGATTGACACCGCCAAACAATACGGTGCAGGATAAGCCTGTATGCCTGCCATATGCCCTGAAGCTTTCTTCAATTTGAATGGCAAGTTCCCTGGTGGGGGTAACGATCAGACTCCTGATCTTTTTATTCTTTCCGAAAAATTTGTTGGCACTTAGAAGTTGTAAGATTGGTATGGCAAAAGCTGCCGTCTTTCCTGTTCCTGTTTGTGCGCATCCAAGAAGGTCTGTGCCCTGGAGTACAATTGGAATTGCTTCAGCCTGGATGGGAGTTGGAGTGGTGTATCCCTCTTCTTCAACGGCTTTTAATATTGGTTCTATGATGTCTAATGAACGAAATAGCATGTATAAACTTGTGAATTAATAGGGAGCAAAGGTACATGAATTAAATTGGAAATAGCCATTTCAATGTCTTTGCAGCATTTCCAGCATCTTTCTGTCCAATTTGTGCCCATGCCAATCTTCGTAAGCCACATCTTTTCTTCCTGAATTCAGGAGACCAAAATCACCTTTGAAATTCCAGAAGGCCCAGCCAATCTTGTTTTCCGTCAGGATATCCAACACATCTCCCATCCAGGCAAGAAAGACCTCATGGGGAGTTTCCTTGTAGCATCCGCACTCACCGCAATGAACTCCAATTCCTTGTTCCACCAGTTCTATCCAGGGCCGGTAGAAATCCTCCAGGTTTTTTCTACTGTACTCTTTGCCATTGATATTCCCAGGCCATACTGGTTTTGGTGCATCATCCGGATTCTTCCATACCCAGGGAGCCCGGTAGTGGGAAACGGAGCCCGGATGGTAGCCTCTGCAACTTTGGGCCACCTTTAGATCCTTCAATTCGGGTGTTACCGCACCACCTCCGTCGTTTCCATCGGCCAGGACCAATCGTGCCGGATTGTGTCTGTGGATAGCCTCAAGGCATCCCTGTACTATTTGGCGGTACAACATTCCCTCGATCTTGGTTCTTTTGCCGTACTGATCGTTCATATCCGCCCTGAAACAGGGTTCATTGATCAGGTCAAAACTCAGTTTGCCTGCAGGTACCTCCTTGAATCTTTTGGCCCACATACCCCAGTGGGTATAAAGTGCCTGCTGTGCTTCAGCGTCTTTCCACAGATTGTATGGCTCGTTGAAACCGGCATTGATGCAAAAGCCTGGAACCCGGTGCAGGTTCAGACTGACGTGTAATCCATGTTTGTTGGCCAGGTAGACCAGTTTTTCGATCTCTTCAACGGCCTGTTCATTGAATTCCAGAACCTCTTGTGGCGTTATTCTTTTTTCCTTGTCATTTCCTCCATCAAATTTCAGGTAGCTGGGGTATTGAACCGGAATCCTGACAAAGTCAAAACCCCAGTCAGACATCCATTTGAAATCCACTTCACTGGTTGTGCTATTCTTTTGAGGGCGTGGGAGCACCATCGGCCTGGAAGTGTAAAAATCGAGCAGGTTGAATCCCCTCCATCGTGGAAGCGGGTTCTGCTTTGTAGCGGGAGAGGTTAAGCCGAAGGCGGCAGCTCCGGTAAGTCCAATCATTGAACTGCCAATTGCAGCTGTTTTGAGAAAGGAACGGCGATCGGGGTTAGTCATGACAATAGATTTATAGATTTGACCAATTTAGCGGCTGAACTGGAAGACAGGGACGATGGAGACGACAGGGAAAGATGACCTTTTTCACCACAACAGGCACATAGGTCACATCGTTTAAAGTATGAATCGGGTGCCTGTTATTTTGAATTTGCCTTATCTTTTGTGAAGGCCGCACTCTTTCGTGTCAGGATTTTCCCACCACCAACGACCTGCGCGCAGATCTTCTCCCGGCAGAACGGCACGGGTGCAGGGTTGACAGCCAATGCTCGGGAAATCGCGGTCGTGGAGCGGATTGTAGGGGATTTTGTGTTCCGTGATGTAGGTGCGTACCTGCTCCTCAGTCCAGTCAATGAGTGGATTGAGTTTGATAAGTCCATTGTTTTCGTCCCATTCTATGGGTTGCATCTCTGAGCGGGTAATGGATTGATCCCTTCTTAGTCCACAAATCCATACCTCCAGTCCGGCAAATGCTCTTTTAAGGGGTTCAATTTTCCGGATACGGCAGCATGTTTTACGATCATCGATCGAGTTGTAAAAGAGGTTGATTCCATTGGTATTCACCATCTCTTCCACTTTTTCTGCACTTGGGAAATAAACCTGCATTCTGATCCCATATTTCTGATTGGTGCGGTGGATCAGGTCATAGGTTTCGGGAAAAAGTCTGCCGGTATCGAGTGTGAAGATTTTCGTTTGCCTGTCAATATTGCATACCATATCCGTAAGTACCTGGTCTTCCAGTCCCAGGCTGCTGGAGAGGGCAATTCTGCCTTTGTACTGGCCGAGGAAAAAGCTGATCAACTCACTGGCACTTGCTTGGGCCAGTTGCAGGTTGAGTGCGATTATTTTGTCTTTCATGCTGTGGATTCTTTGTAACCGTAGACTACAAAAATAGCCAAAAAGTGGTTATTTAGCTCATTTTGGAAGAGAGAAGATAAATTCCAGTCCACCGCCTTTGTGACTTCTTGCTGAAATTTCTCCTTTGAAGCTAAGAATGGCATTTTTTACGATTGCGAGTCCAAGACCGGTACCCCCTTTTTTGCGGGATCGTCCGGTATCGACCCGGTAGAATCTTTCGAAGATGCGGGGGAGATGCTCTTCTGCTACTCCCGGGCCATTGTCGGCAAATGAGAAATAGTGAAAATTATTATCTTCATGGTAATTGGAGAGTTCGATGGTGATGCCTTCACCTCCATAGTGCAACGAATTCTCGAGCAGGTTCCTGAAGACGGAGAAGAGCAGGGAGTAATTGGCATTGACGATTACCTTGGGGTCAATGTTTGTCTCGATCTGGACATTTTTTTGCAGGATAAGATCATTGAAGCTTTCGGAGACTTCATCCACCAATCTTTTAACTTCGATCCTTCCTTTGGGATATAGTTCAGAGGATTCCTCAATTTTGTTTAGCAGGGCAATGTCATTGACAAGCTGGGTAAGCCTTTCGGATTGACTGTAGGCTTTGCTTATAAAGTATTGCTGCCTTTTCTGATCCATATCCGGATTGTTCAGCAGTGTTTCAAGGTATCCTTTGACCGTTGCGATGGGAGTCTTCAGTTCGTGTGAGATATTGGAGGTGATCTGTTGTTTCATGATACTCCTCTTCATCTGCTGGGTATTGTCCGTAATCAGAATTTCGAAGCTCTTGTCCTGGAAGATGATGCACTGAATTTGAAAATGAGAACCATCTCTTTGGATGGAATACTCCAGTCGGGGCAATTCATTCACTGTGATGGTGGCATTGTCTTCGAAGGTTCTGTCGACAAAGACACTGATGGCATTGAATTCGTTCAGTTCAAAAATCTTTTCTGCAGAGATGGTTGATTCTTCGGCAATTACATTGATGTAGAATATGAAATGGCCATTGTTGAGGATGATTTTCTTGTCCGGGGAGAAGAAGGCCACTCCCTCCTTGAGAACGAAAAGATGACTGATCAACTTCTCTTTTTCCTGAAGGAGTTCTATCTTGGTGTTATTGGACAATTCAAAAAGGTGACTGATCTCATGGCTGATAATTCCAATTTCATCGTTGGAGAACTGCAGGTCAGCGTCCATCTTCTTCCCATTTCTAACCCTTAGCGCGAAATCTTTCAGTTTTGCAATTGAAGCACTCAGGTGATTGGTAATCAGTCTTAAGATGATGCCAAACAGGATAAACAAAAACAGAAAATAGAGTATGAAGGCGCGGTCGATATCGAGAAAACTACGGGTTTCTACATTGTAGAGAACGGCAGACCGGATAATGAAATTGTTGTAGGATTTTGCGTAGTAAAAATAATCCAGGTTGGTGGTGGTGGAATGGCGAATGTTGTAGCCGGAACCATTTTTCAGTGCTTTCTGAAATTCCGGGCGTTCGGCATGGTTTTCCAGCTTTAGATAGTCGGCCACCAGATTGTCGTAAAGTACATCTCCCTGAATGTCGAATACAGTGATTCGAGTTTCGGCAGGAGTGATCAATTTTTTGAGGGTATCAAGTTTCGACAATTGATCTGTTGGTGAGGGATCTAAATTGCGGATGTACTTGTAAAAGATTTCGGTATTGACTTCGAGTCTGTTTTCCAAAAGCGATATCCTGAACTGTTTTTCATGTTGCCGCTGGTAGATCAGTACCGACAGCAGGAATACCACAAACAGGAGGAGGTAATTGGAAAACAGTTTCCACTTCAATGATTTGTATTTTGTCTTCACCTTGTTTCTAAAAACCTTCATATTTCAAAATAGTAGCCGTAGCCGGCTTTGTTGCGAATGTATTGTCCATATCCACCCAGTTTTTTTCTCAAACGGGTCATGTTCACATCTACGGTCCGGTCTGTTACAATCACATCGTCGGCCCAGATTCTGTCCAATATCTCCTCGCGGGAGAAGATTCTTCCCTGGTTCTTTGCAAGCAGCAGGATGATTTCAAACTCTTTTCGGGTAAGTTCAACCTTTTTCCCGTCCATGATCAGGCGTTTGGTCTTGTTGTCAAGTCCAATGTTACCCAATTCCAGAACTGATGATTCTTCGTTTGTGGCCTGTATGCCGGAACGTTTTAGAATTGTCCGGACCCTTGCCTGCAGTTCCCTGATGGAAAAGGGTTTGGCGATATAGTCGTCGGCTCCGACAGAAAACCCGGTCAGCAGATCATTCTCATTGTTTCGGGCAGTCAAAAATACGATGGGGGTGGTAATGTCAAGCTCTTTGCGCAATTTTTGGGCCAAAGCAAATCCTGTCATTTTTCCCATCATCACATCCAGAAGGAACAGGTCGTAGGTAGCAAGTTTCTTTTTCAAGGCATCCTCTGCCGAGTGCACTACATCCACTTTGTATCCTTCACTTTCGAGGTTGAATTGAAGGATTTCACAAATATCCTCTTCGTCTTCGGCCACCAGGATTTTAAAAATATCTCTCATGGTAAATCATTTTAGCTGTGTCACTTTTGCGGGTATGCTGATACGTTGTCCATGTTGAATATGAATATCTAAACCACTAAGTTAACGAAGGATATCACAAAGGAAACACAAAGTGCGGTATCTTTTGTAAATGTGAAGCAATAAAAAAACGGAACCGCCCAAAAGCCATTCCGTTTTTTAAATATTATCTGTGAAACTAATTGGCAGACTGCAATTTGATATCCAATGACTGATTTGGTTTTCCAACCTCCAATTTTTCAATAAAACTTTTGTTGTAGGAGATGTAAGAGGCTATTACGTTGTAAGCGCCTGGTTTGAGGTTTTCAATCGTAAAGTTTCCATCTAAATCGGTATGAACTTTTTTTGTGGATCCTTCGATGGTTACTTCAACACCTGCAAGGGCTTCACCAGAATTCAAATCGATCACTTTACCAGAGATAGATACGGCAGCCAAAGGTGCCGAAGCAGTGGTCTCTGTAGATTTACCCTTTGCCGTTGAATTTTCATTGTTCATTGCGAAGGTTGTAGCGAAGATTGAAACGAACAAGATGGTGAGCAGTGACTTTTTCATTTTCTGAATTTTTAGTACAGTGCAAATATCAGGCAAGGATGTTACAGATTGATTACAGAATCATCACAAATCAGTTAAACCTCTGTAACAGATTTGTCATCTAATAGGTTCTTTCGCTGGTTAACTTACCTGTCTCATCGTAAATTTTCCAGGTCCCTGTTTTTTGACCCATCTGGTAATGAAGTTCATAGAGCGGTTTACCCTCAGGAGTCCAGATAAACCAGTCTCCATGTTTGAGGTTGTCCTTGTATTCAGCTTGTGCAGTCTTGTTTCCTTTTTCATCCCAGGTGAGCCAAAGCCCATCTTTCTTTCCATTTTTGTAGGATCTCAACTCTTGTTTTTTCCCATTCTCAAAAAAGGTGGTGACGGTTCCCTCCAGCACCCCATTGGAGATGTTCAAAATTGATTTGGGTTGTTTGTTTTCGAAATACTCGGTGTGCACACCGGAGTAGAGCATTCCTTTCTTGAAGTATTTGCCATCAATATTTTCAATCTCCTGGGAATAGGCCACCGAAGCCATCACCATCATCAAAACAACCAGCAGTTTCTTTTTCATTTAAATTGTATGTAGCGTTTCAGGTGTTCCAAATATAGCAAATATTGATGCAGATATTTGAAACATTGTTGTTTACAACCCAAATAAAAAGGCCGCTCCGGGTGGAGCTGCCTTTATATTTGGATAGCTCTTTAATTAATAAGCCGTAGTTTTTGGGGTCCAATTGGCCCATCCAGCCGTCCAGTCGGTAGTTTTGAAGGCGCCCAGGTAATCGGTAGCTTCGAGTCCGGCTGGCAACGTTGTTGCTCCTGTGAGCAGCGGAGAGCCTGTCAAAGGAAGGAATTTTGGTGCAGTCAGGTTGAACGGGTCGGTCAGCTTAAGGTCTGCATTCAGTGCAACAGACCTGTTCATACGTGTAGCATCTTCGTAGAAAGCTTTTTCTCCTGCCGCATTTCCACTGAAATTGTCAGTCATGCCAGCCAGCATACAAGCTTTAACTTGTGCCCCTGTACCTGCATTCCCTTTGGAATCTGCCATCAACAATCCTTTTGGCCAACCGGCAAAGACTGAATTGTAGACTTCAAGATTGGTTCTTCTTCTGAGGTGCATTGATGTTTGAAACAGAGGATTTATCGTTGTGGTAGGTGTTGCCAAAGGTCCGAAGAGACTGACATTGGCAAATTTCGGGTTGGTGGTCGGAGCATTGGTAGAACCACTTCCATCGTTGTCACTTTCAAATCCGTTGGATTTGGAGATATCTGCAGTATTGGGATCACGCAAACCAACCACATACTGTACATTTCCGCTAAATCCAAAGTCGGTGTCAAATTCATCATCCAGTCCGCTGAAAGCAATCAAGTGTTTGCAATTGACTGTGCCACCAAACCACTCAAATGAGTCGTCGTTGGAGTAGGAAACCTGCACATAGTCGATGGTGGTAGCTTTCCCAACCGCTCCCAAGGTCAATCC
>CAZVTL010000080.1:0-14915 GCA_964630075.1 uncultured Tangfeifania sp. | reverse complement strand
CGGCCGACGTACGCGCCAAGGAGGGACTATTTCTGAGCTTCCAGTATCCCGTTGAGATACCTGGCGTGAGTATGATTAACTTCCTGAAAACTGCGGTGAATGAATCGCGAAAATACCATCAGCTGAAAGAATTGTCGGCCGGTGACTTCCTAAAAGTGATGCGGGAGAAAAAAGAGATGGTACAGATCGACTCTCAATTGACCAACCGTTCTGTCAACGAAGGATTTTCGGGTGGTGAAAAAAAGAAGAATGAGATCTTCCAGATGGCCATGCTGGAGCCCAAACTGGCCATCCTTGATGAAACTGACAGTGGCCTTGACATCGATGCGCTGCGCATTGTGGCCAATGGAGTCAACCTGTTGAAAAAACCTGATAATGCCACCATCGTGGTAACGCATTACCAACGTTTGCTGGACTACATAGTTCCTGATTTCGTACATGTGCTCTACAAAGGTCAAATCGTTAAATCAGCCGGTAAAGAACTGGTCCTGGAACTGGAAGAAAAAGGTTACGACTGGATCAAAAAAGAACTGGGAGAGTAATAAAATGAGCGAATCTACCAACTTCGAATCCGCTGAACAGCGGATACTCCGGCTATTTCTGGAAAACAAGCTTCTTCTGAATGAGGCAACACCCGGTTTTCAAAGAAATGACAGGGAGCAGGCAATGAAATCATTTCAGCGCCTGGGTATCCCCGACCGCAAAGTCGAGAATTTCAAATATACTGACCTCACCAAACTGTTTGCCCGTGAAAATTACAACCGGGCCTTTCATCCTGGCTCCTTCGAATTTGACATGCAGGAGGTCTTTACCTGCGACGTACCCGAATTCGATACGCATCTCCTTTTTCATGTCAACGGATGGTTCTTCGGTCAAAACAAGACCGATCGATTCCCCCAGGGGACCATTGTCAAAAGCCTGAAGCAAGCGCTGGCAGAGGATACTGCATTGGTGGAAAAATATTATGGCAAAATAGCTGCTGCCAACAGCGACCCGGTTGCAGCCCTCAATGGTGCCTTCGCTCAGGATGGCCTGTTTTTGTATATTCCGGATCACACGGTAATCGATAAACCAATTCAGATCATCAACCTCCTTCGCAGCGAAGAGGATCTCTATGTCACCCAGCGAAACCTGGTTGTGGTCGGAAAAAATGCCCAGGTCAAACTGATGTTTTGTGACCATACCCTTGCCATACATAGCTACATTGCAAACTATCTTACAGAGGTTTTCCTCTCTCAAGATGCAGTGGCCGATATCTACGGAATACAAAACCAGCACAATGGTACGGCCTACCTGAACGGACTCTATATCCATCAGGAAACTAACAGTCAGTTGATTACCAATACCATATCCCTTCATGGAGGGATTACCCGCAACCATCTTCACGTTGAACTGCAGGGGGAACATGCCAATGCATCCTTGTTTGGACTCACCTTAACCGACAAGGACCAGCACAGTGATTTCTTCACCTCCATTGAGCATGCACAACCTTCTTGTCACAGCAACCAAATATTTAAAAATATCCTGGATGACAACTCTACAGGAGCCTTTACAGGCAGGATACATGTGATGCCTGGAGCTAAAAAAACAGAGGCCTACCAGCGAAATAACAGTGTTTTAATGACCAAAGCTGCCAAAATGAACACCAAGCCCCAACTCGTCATCGACAACGATGATGTGAAGTGTTCGCATGGTGCTACCATTGGACAGGTAAACGAGGAGGCACTTTTCTACCTTCAAACCCGCGGAATCAATGAAACAGAGGCAAGGTTAATGCTGATGTTTGCCTTCGCACATGAAGTGCTGGCCAATATTCGCGTGGAACAGCTTCGTCAAAATATAGACAGGCTGGTCAACAAGCGACTGAGAGGTGAAGTCTCCAGATGCCACGACTGCAAGCTGGAATGTATCCGATAGGAAAGAAAGAGGGGGAGAAGGGGAGATTTCGTCAGTGTAGACTGGTTGAATCTTTTAATCCAATAGCATCTTTCAATTTGTTTGAAGGGTTTAAAAAGTTTGAAGGGTTTTTAGGATTAAACATTTCAAACATTTCAAACATTTCAAACATTTCAAACATTTCAAACATTTCAAACAACAATCAAAAATACTCGGGCGATGAACTTTGATTATCAAAATATTAGAAAGGATTTTCCCATTCTCGGCCAACAAGTCAACAACCGCCCATGGGTCTATTTTGACAATGCCGCCACAGCGCAACGCCCGCTGCCGGTAGTAGAGAAAATTCAGGAATTTTCGCTACGTACCAATTCAAACATCCACCGTGGCACCCATTTCCATGCCATCAAAACCACTGAGGCTTACGAAAATGCCAGGGATATTGTCAGGAATTTTCTCCATGCCAAAGAACGGGAAGAGCTCATTTTCACCCATGGAACTACCGAATCCATCAATTTGGTTGCAAGATCGTTCAGTGAGGCATTTCTGAAGGAAGGGGATGAAATCATTGTCACGGAGATGGAACACCATGCCAATATTGTACCTTGGCAGATGGCCTGCGAACGGCATCGTGCCATACTAAAAGTATTACCCTTCGCCGACAATGGGGAACTCAAAACAGATTTGCTGGAGAACCTGATTTCGGAGCGGACGAGAATAATTGCCGTTGCACATGTATCCAACACCCTTGGGACAGTCAATCCCGTCAAAGAGATCATCCGAATTGCACACCATCATAATGTACCGGTTCTCGTAGACGGTGCACAAAGTGTACCACACATAACTGTTGATGTACAAGATCTTGACTGCGATTTTTTCGTCTTTTCCGGCCACAAGGTGTACGGTCCTACCGGGATAGGTGTACTCTATGGAAAACGTCGCTGGCTCGATGCCATGCCTCCATTTTTGGGCGGAGGAGAAATGATCGACCGTGTTACTTTCGAAAAGACTACCTACAACGAACTACCCCACAAATTCGAAGCCGGCACCCCCCATTATGTGGGTGCCATTGGGTTGGGTGCTGCTATCCAGTACCTCCAAAATATTGGTATAAAGGAGATTGGAGCATACGAACACAGTTTATTGACCTATGCTACCGACCGCTTGAAAGAACTGGGTAACCTGAGAATATTTGGCGAATCCCCCTCCAAGACCGGCGTAATCTGCTTCCAGCTGGACCAGATTCACCCTTTTGATCTGGGTACACTGCTCGATCAACTGGGTATCGCAGTACGCACCGGCAGACTTTGTGCGGATCCGGTGATGGACCATTATGGTGTAACTGCCATGACCCGCGCCTCCTTTGCCTTCTACAATACCACAGAAGAGATCGATTTGTTTATGAAAGCGCTCCTTCGCATCCGAACCATGTTTTAATCCCTATTTTTGCAAAAACATCCTCTATGACCATCGATGAAGTACAGCAAGCCATTGTGGCAGATTTTTCAGTTTACGAAGACTGGATGGACAAATACACCTATCTGATTGAGCTGGGCAATGAGCTCGAACCCATAGATGTATCCTACAAAATCGATCAAAATCTCATCCGTGGCTGTCAGTCAAGGGTTTGGCTACAACAACATTTGGAGGGAGAGCGGATTATTTTCGAAGCTGAAAGTGATGCATTGATCGTCAAGGGTCTTGTCGCATTACTGTTAAAAGTATTTTCAGGCAGAACTCCCCAAGAAATACTCGACGCCGAGCCCTACTTTATCGATAAAATAGGATTGAGACAACACCTCTCACCCACCCGTTCAAATGGACTGATGGCCATGGTCAAACAAATAAAACTTTTTGCATTGGCCTACCAGCAAATTTCAAATCAAAAAAAACAGCATGGACAATAGAATTGATCTGATCATTGAGAACCTGAAGGAGGTCTTTGATCCCGAGATACCCGTAAATATTTATGACCTGGGATTGGTATACAACGTAGATGTTGAAGGCGATACCGCCACTGTATTGATGACACTTACTGCACCCGGGTGCCCTGCCGCGGATATGATCGTTGCAGATGTGGAATACATGACGAAAAAGATTGAGGGAATCGAAGTATGCAAGGTTGAGATCACCTTTGATCCGGCCTGGGACAAGTCAATGATGTCGGAAGAGGCAAGGCTGGAGTTGGGATTTATGTAGCAGAGCACAGAATCTGGACCGATCAGGAGACTGAGGAACTTTGAGCAACAGTGGTTCATTCGTTCCATGCGTTATGACTGCAATATTTTTAAGTAATTTAACGGCACCCAATTGCTAAAAATATGAGACCATTTCTCCGACTACTTTTGCCTTCTCTGCTGCTCTTCATGGCGATTGATGCAAAAGCTCAACCTGTCTCCCCCGAAATCAAACCCGATATTTCCCGCTCAAAATTTTATACCGATTCCCGCCCCTGGACCCGATGGTGGTGGTTTGCCGCTGATATTCAGAAGAAAGATCTGGCAGATAACCTCATCTGGTTGAAAAACCATGGATTTGGGGGAGTTGAAATTGCCTGGGTCTATCCCCTTAACCGGATGAACAAGGATACCATCCATTACACTCCCCGCCAGAAATGGCTTGGTCCGGAGTGGTCTCAAATGGTCTGTTATGCGAAAAATTGTGCCGACAGTCTTGGAATGGGATGTGATTTCACTTTTGGTTCACTTTGGCCTTTCGGGGATACAGAGGTCCCTTTCGGGGAAGCAACCATGAACATGACCGATCCCAACTGGAGACAGGTAATCGCTGCCTCCTGGGACTACCCCCAAAAGGGATATGTGATCGATCACCTCAACAAATCTGCCTTTGCAAACTATGCGAAAAGGACTGGAGATGCACTGAAACCGGCTCTTAAAGGAGCGCCTTCTGGCCTGTTTTGTGATTCCTGGGAAGTGGAAACCAAATATTTGTCAACAAATGGGTTCATCGAAAAATTCGCAGAAAAATACGGCTATTCCATTCTACCCTACCGGGATAGTCTTTACATCAAACAAAATCCTTATGCGGCAGTGCGTTACGATTACATGAAGTTGTTATCGGAACAGGTAATAGATGGCTTCTACATACCCTTCACACAAAAGAGCCATGAACTGGGTGCCTATTCCAGGGCACAATGTTCCGGCGCTCCCTGCGATATTCTCTCTGCATACAGCAAAATAGACATTCCGGAAAGTGAAGCCTTGCTGTACGAACCCTCCTTTTCGAACATCGTTGCTTCGGCAGCTTCCTTGTCGGGGAAACGGGTTGTTACCTGCGAATCCTTCACCTGCCTTTACGGATGGCCACGCGATCACCACGCCGAAGAACAGGGTGCCGATTTGAAACTGTTGGCGGATGCCCTTTTTGCCAATGGGGTGAACCACATCATCTGGCACGGGAAACCGCTCAACCCGGCAGGAGTTGATACCGTAAAATTTTATGCCTCTGTCCACCTTGGAGAAAACGGATCCTTGGCCGGTGACCTTAACGCATTGAACAAATATTTGACGACGGTCTCTGCAGAACTGAAAAAAGGTCTCCCTGTATCAAATGTTGTGGTTTATCTGCCCACAGAAGATAGTTGGATTGCCGGAGAGCTACCTCCTGAAAAGCAAATGATCTGGGCCTGGGGCGAATACGAACAACGGTATACCTATTTACCCAAAGAACTCAAGGCATGGCGACCCTCCTGGATCAATGGTGAATTTCTTCAAAAAGCCACTTTCAAGGAGGGGAGGCTGAAAGTAGGGGATTTTTCTTTTTCTGCATTGTATCTGGATGTAAATTTCATGGAACAGTCAGCGCTAAAACGTATTGTAGAACTGGCAGAGACAGGCCTTCCGGTCTGCCTGAAAAGAATTCCTGCTGAACCTGGACTTCATGCTGCCCCTGGCGCATACATTAACCTGCTGAAGAAGCTGACCGGATTGAAAAATGTCAAGCGTGACTGGAAAGAGATGGATAAAATTCCACCCCTGGTCTCTGGTACTGAAAAGATGGATTTTTGGGGCCGGCAAACAACAGAAGGGCTAACCTTTTTCTTTGCCAATCCCCGTTCAAAAGGGCTAACCTTCCCGCTAACTTACGGACAATCACTCAACACAGTGACCGATACCCTAAATGTTCAAATCTACTTTCAGGGAAAAATTGTTCCTTATACCCTGATATTTAAACCCTACCAATCCATCTTGCTTAAAATAGGCAAAGATGCCCGTACCTCTGAAATGGATATCAGCTTCATTCCAAAAACACCCGTCTATTCTCCAAGGATCAGCGTAGCACGGGAAAAATGGGAGATCGAACTTCCTGAAAAATAGCATAACAATATGGTCAAACACCTCGCACATGTGACTTTACTGGTCGACGATTACGACAAGGCTATCGAATTTTTCCAGCATTCACTCTATTTTACCTTGCTGGAAGACACTGCTATCTCAGAGACCAAACGCTGGGTCCTGATGGCCCCCAGAGGAGCCAAGGAGTGCGCCATCCTGTTGGCGAAAGCTACCGACGACGAGCAAATATGCAGGATAGGAAACCAGACCGGTGGCCGGGTGTTCATGTTCCTCCATTCTGACAATCTTCAACGGGATTACCAAACATTGCTCGACAACAAGGTCAGGATTGTGCAGCCTCCAAGAAAGGAGTCGTACGGCTCCGTCTTTGTCTTCAAGGATTTATACGGAAATCTGTGGGACATGATTGAACCTCCTGCCAAAAACCAAGAATCCTGCGAATAGTACAACAAATTTGCAATTGACTCCTATTCGGCATTCATCCCGATGACTCTTTGAAGGGTCAGTAATAACCTCTCGCTAAGATCCAAAACATTTCAAACTTCACCATGACTCCCTCCATCCTCAGCCAAAACATCAGGACCAAAGCCCTTGAACTCGGATTTGATGCCTGCGGTATCTCCCGTGCCAAAAAGCTGGAGTCGGACCGCAACAAACTGAATGAATGGCTGAACAATGGCTTTCATGGCACCATGGGCTACATGGCCAACCATTTTGACAAGAGGGTAAATCCGGCGGAATTGGTCGAAGGGGCAAAATCGGTTGTATCGGTGCTCCTCAACTACCATACCGAACAGAAACAGGAAGATCCGGAAGCACCAGTAATATCAGATTACGCTCTGGGACAAGACTACCACCATGTGCTGAAAGGACGCCTGGCAAAACTGCTCCTATTCATACAAACAGAATTATCTCCCTGCGAAGGGAGAGCATTTACCGACTCCGCCCCTCTTCTGGAAAAAGCTTTGGCCAGGGAGGCCGGGCTAGGCTGGATTGGAAAACACTCCCTGCTGATCCATCCCCGAATGGGAAGTTTTATCTTTATAGGCGAATTGGTGCTCGATCTTGAGCTGGAATACGACGAACCTTTCGGGAACAGCCTCTGTGGTTCCTGTACCCGTTGTATAGATAGCTGTCCAACTGGAGCCATCATCGCCCCCTCCACCCTCGATGCAACCAAATGCATCTCCTACCTGACCATCGAGACCCGGGAGGATATTCCTGAAAACTTGACCCCAAAGCTATCCAACAGATTGGTTGGCTGTGACATCTGCCAACAGGTATGCCCCTGGAACAGCAGGGCCATTCAGCATAAGGTTGCAGAATTCGACCCAAAATCCGATCTACTCGGGATGACCAGTGAAGCATGGAGAACCCTGGATAAACCAACTTACAAAAGACTCTTCAAAGGCACTGCAGTTGAACGGGCAGGGTACAACAGGATAAAAGCAACACTGGATATTCTATTCAGGATCAAATGATCTATCTTTGCCTTGGTTTTATTGATTGGCAATGTTCGGAGTCCTGCATTCCAAAATCTAAAATCCAAAATCCAAAATTTCACTGCGATGCTAGAGCAATCCTGGGCCTCCTTTGACAAAAAAAACATCTATGCCGTTTTGTGGCAACCGGCTGTTCCACCCAAGGCTGTGATCGCTTTTGTGCACGGACATGGAACCCACTGCCGCAGATATGACGATTGGCTGAACGATTTTGTTCACGACGGGTTTGCTGCCATCACCTTCGATCTGCGCGGACACGGCCGTTCGGGAGGCAAACAGGGAACCATACACCGCTACAGGGAATACCTCGAAGACACGTCCCTTTTAATGCTCAAAGCCAGGGAAATATTTCCCGGCTTGCCCGTGGTACTTTATGGACACAGCATGGGTGCCACCATCGTTCTCTCCTATCTCGACTGGGCGAGGGAGCTTCCGGAAATGGCGATCCTCTCCTCAGCCTGGCTGGAACTGGTACAACCTCCCGGCAACTTAAAGAGCCTTGCCATCTGGCTGGCCGACTCCCTGCTTCCCCAGGTAACCATCCGAACCGGACTCAAATCCAAAGACTTTGCACCGCCGCCCACCAATGATCCTCCAAAACCCAAAGATCCGCTGATGCACAAAAGAATTTCTGCCCGGTGTTTCAGGGAGGTTCAGCGGGCCGGCAGCAAGATCGGAACCCACAGTTTACCTTCAAGCATTCCCTTGCTCTTTATGCACGGTACCCACGACAAGGTTTCTGCACCTTCTGCCTCGGAAAAGTTGGCCAAAAGCCTTCCGGGAAACGCTACTTACCGCGAATGGAAAGAGGGACCGCACACCCTGCATTCATGGGACCAAAGCCACAAGGTCACACGCTACACCCTAGATTGGATAAACAAAAGGTTATGACAAAATTTCGGACAGAGATCAGCCTATCGCAGGTAAATAAACAACTTTCCTACCGCAGGAACGCGCTGATGATCGGATCCTGCTTTACGGAAAACATTGGGAATTATCTTCAGGAACACTACTTTTCCGTTTTGACCAATCCGTGTGGGATTCTATACAACCCTTCGTCGATAGCCAAATCTATCGAGTTTATACTAGACGGAAAACAGTTGGAACCAGCAGATCTTTTCTTCGCAAATGGTTTATGGAACAATTTCCAATTCCACAGTCGCTTCTCCAATCCTGACCCTGAAACGGCACTTTCAGGAATGAACCAATCCCTCTCCCTTGCCGCACGAAAGTTAGAAACTGCCTCACACCTCTTCCTGACTTTTGGAACTTCCTGGATTTACCGTGAAAAAGAGGGCAATTCCATTGTTGGAAATTGCCACAAACTTCCCGCCAACCGCTTCATCCGTGAAAGGCTTTCAGTGGAAGAAATGGCTGAACAGTGGATTGAGCTGCTAAACCGTCTCTTTTCCACTCATGCCGATCTTTCGGTCGTCTTCACCATCAGTCCGATCCGTCACCTCAAAGATGGCAGCTACCAGAACCAGGTAAGCAAATCAAGCCTTTTCCTGCTGGTAGACAGGTTGCTGGACTACTTTGGCCCTGAAAAAACAACCTATTTCCCCTCCTATGAACTGGTCATGGACGAACTCCGGGATTATCGCTTCTATGCCACTGACATGTTGCATCTTAGTGAAATGGCGACGGAGTTTGTACAGGAAAAATTTAACGAGCTTTATCTTGACCCCGAAAGCAAGGAGATCAATATCCTGGTAAGTAAAATAATTAAATCACTAAATCACAAGCCTTTCCACAACCAGGATCCCTCCTATCAAAAAATGCTTTCCAAACTGATGGAGGAAGCACAAGCCCTTGTCTCCAAATATAGTGCCGTCAATCTTAACGATTTAATAATTGTTATCAATCAAAAAAAGGTCCTTTAACTTTTTTTTAATCATACCTTTGTCTATTTTAGCAAGCAACATAAAATAGCGCTAAAACCTTCCGTTATTCAATTATAAACGTTCGACACTATGGGATACCTGAATTTTGATAAAGATAAACTGGTCAATTTATCCTATTCACTGGAACGCGAGACGTTGCGGACCAACCGCGGAGGTGCCTATTCTTCCTCAACCCTGGCAGGATGCAATACCCGAAAGTACCACGGTCTGCTGGTTGTCAGGCTCGATGAACTGGATGGTGGCAAGCATGTATTACTCTCTTCGCTCGATGAGACTGTTATCCAGCACGAAGCTCAGTTCAATCTCGGGATCCACAAATTTCCCGGAGATTTCTACGAACCCAAAGGCCACAAATACATCCGGAATTTTGAGTTTGATACCATCCAAAAGCACACCTACAGGGTTGGAGGGGTGATCCTCACCAGAACGAGATTGCTCGTTGAGCATGAGAATACACTCCTGGTAAAATATACCCTCGAGGAGGCAAACAGCCCTACCAAGCTCCGTTTCAAGCCATTTATGGCTTTCAGGAATGTACACTCGCTCAGCAAGGCCAATCTATATGCCAATTCAAAGTATACGCCGGTGGCCAATGGCATCAAAATGAAACTCTATGAGGGGTATCCCGACTTTTATATGCAGCTCTCAAAAGCATGTGATTTTGTTCCGGTTCCGGATTGGTACAAAAACATTGAATACATGCGGGAACAGGAACGTGGCTATGAATTCCAGGAAGATCTCTTCGTCCCGGGCTATTTCGAGGTCTCCATCAGCAAGGGAGAATCCATCTTCTTTGCCGCCTCCACATTGGAACAAAAACCGGCAACTTTTCTCAAGCGTTACGAAAGTGAGAAGAAATTACGTATTCCAAGAGATTCCTTTATCAACTGCCTCCTCAATTCCGGCAAACAATTTCTTTGGGAACGAAGGGATGGGATTGACCTCATCGCAGGATATCCCTGGTATGAATCAATCACCAGGCAAACTTTGACTGCTATGCCGGGTATATTCCTGGTCATGGGGGATGTAAAAAATTATGAGGCGGTATTGCAAACCAACCTGAAAAGGCTGCGCAATGGACTGTTGCCCAAATATGCCGGACAGGAGAGTCTCTACGATGCTGCGGATGCTCCCCTGCTCGTTTTCAATGCACTGCAGAGACTTCTGAAATTCAGGACAGCCAAGGAAATCTGGGGCACCTACAGCGCTTCCCTGAAGGAGATTCTCAACAACTACCGTGAAGGTACCGATTTCAATATCCATATGCAGGAGAATGGGCTGATACATGCCAAAATGGAGGGGGTGGCCCTCACCTGGATGGACGATTACAAAGATGGAAGGCCTGTCACACAAAGAGGCGGTCTGGCTGTAGAGATCAATGCGTTGTGGTACAATGCCGTTTGCTTTGCCCTTGAACTGGCTGAAGCTGCGGGCGACCAAGCATTTGTCAAAGCATGGAAAGAACTGCCACCCCGTATTGCAGAATCATTTATAACCACCTTCTGGTGTGAAGAGTGCCTGCAGCTGGCCGACTATGTCGATGGAGCCTATACCGACTGGTCTGTCAGGCCCAACGTACTTTTGGCTGCAGCAATGGATTATTCTCCCCTGACGAGGACCCAAAAGAAATTGATTATCAGCGAAGTAAAAAACAGTCTGCTCACGCCGGTGGGTATACGTACGCTCTCACCGGAGGATGCCGCATACCAGGGGTTTTCGGGTGAAAGAGCAGATGGTTTTTCAGAGATCGCCCACCAGGGGGTTGTCTATCCTTACCTGATCTATCCATTTGTGAAAACCTACCTCGAAGTTCACAAAATGGGAGGTCTCTCCTTTGCCAAAAATTGCCTGGAAGGTTTTAAAAATGAAATGGCCGAGAATTGCATCGGAACCTTGTCTGAAGCCTACGATGGAAATCCACCGCATACAGCAAGAGGCACCATTTCCCAGGCGTCCAATGTAGCCGGAGTGATTATGGCCAATGCACTGGTAGAAAAATTTGAAGCAGAAAATAAAATTACAAGCTAACTTAACCAAAGATATGAAGGTATTGATGTTTGGATGGGAATTCCCCCCTCATATAAGCGGTGGGCTTGGGACAGCAAGTTTTGGCCTAACTAAGGGTTTGGCTGAGTTTGATGATCTGGAAGTACTTTTCGTCGTTCCCAAGGCATATGGCGACGAAGATGATACAGCAGTGAAGAAAATCATTGGTGCCAATGAGATCAGCATTACCCGAAAACATGTCAATGTTCTGCATTCTGACAGACAAATAGATATTTCGGAGGTAAGGTCCAATCTGGTTCCTTATGCTGATCCTGAAGAATTTTGGCAACTTACGCAACAGCGATTCTCCTCTTCCACCCGTTTTGTCCAGACGGATGCCCAGGGAAAGATCCCTTTCTCCGGAAAGTATGGAGCCAATCTTCACGAAGAGATCGCCAATTATGCCATTGTCGCCGAATACATCGGCAGGGAATATGATTTCGATGTGATTCACGCCCACGACTGGTTGGCCTATCCTGCGGGAATAGCTGCCAAACGTGTAAGTGGCAAACCCCTGGTGATCCATGTACATGCCACAGACTTTGACAGAAGCGGCGGGAGCGTCAATCCCAAGGTTTACGCCATCGAAAGGGAAGGGATGGAAATTGCCGACCAGATCATTACAGTCAGCAACCTTACCAGAAAGATTGTCATCGAAAAATATGGCATCAACCCTGACAAGGTAACGACTGTCTACAATGCAGTCGAACCACTCGAGAACCGGGAAAATGAGAAGTTCAGGCGAGGGATCAACGACAAGATCGTCACTTTCCTGGGTCGTATCACCATGCAAAAAGGGCCGGAGTATTTTATCGAAGCTGCCTACCAGGTATTGAAACGTACTGAAAATGTGCGGTTTGTAATGGCTGGGAGTGGCGACATGATGGAGAAAATGATCCGCCGGACTGCCCGGTTGGGTATTTCAGACAGGTTCCATTATACTGGCTTTTTGAAAGGAGATGATGTTTTTGACATGTTCAGAATGAGCGACGTCTATGTAATGCCCTCCGTTTCTGAACCCTTCGGTATCTCTCCGCTGGAGGCCATGATGACAGATGTCCCCGTAATCATCTCCAAGCAGTCGGGGGTGGCAGAAATATTGACCCATGCCATCAAAGTTGATTTTTGGGACATCAATGCCATGGCAGATGCCATTTATGGCATCATCAAATATCCGGCACTGTCAGCCATGTTCCGAAAATTTGGACGGGTAGAGGTTGACAGTCTACAGTGGAAACACTCTGCTGCCCATGTTCGTGAAGTATACAAGAAAGCAATCAGATAAAACCATCGATAATAGTTCAAACCATGAAGACAATCTGCCTGAATTTTCAGATACACCAACCCTTCCGCTACCGCAAGTACCGCTTTTTCGATATCGGAAATGACTCCTATTATTACGATGATTATGCCAATGAAACCATCATGCGTAAGATTGCAGACAATTGTTACCTGCCTGCCAATCACATCCTGCTGAAACAGATAAAAAAACTGAAAGGGAAATTTAAAGTCTCCTTTTCAATTTCAGGTGTTGCACTCGACCAATTCAGACTTTATGCCCCTGAGGTCATCGACTCATTCAAGGAGTTGGCTGAAACCGGCTCCGTAGAGTTTTTGTCGGGGACCTATGCCAACTCCCTGGTTTCGCTGGTGGACGAAGAACTCTTTGCTAAACAGGTAAAAGCACACGACTTGCTGATTGAAGAGTATTTTGGTCAGAAACCTACGGTTTTCAGAAATTCGGAGATGATCTACTCCGATGAGTTGGGCGACCTGATCTACCGGCTGGGCTTTGAGACCGTTCTGACAGAGGGAGCCAAACACATTCTTGGGTGGAAAAGTCCGAACTTTCTCTATTGCAACGCACTAAATCCAAGGCAGAAGGTCCTGATGCGCAACCATCGGCTGAGCGACGACCTCTCCTTCCGTTTCTCCAACACCTCCTGGAACGAATATCCGCTGACCGCCTCCAAGATGACCGACTGGCTGGTCAACCTTCCCAAGCAGGAGGAGATTGTCAACATCTTCCTCAACTATGAGACATTTGGTGAGATTCAGAAGAAAAAATCCGGCATCTTCGACTTTCTGGAGAGCCTGCCCGAAATCATTCTCAAAACCAAGGAGCTAACCTTCTCAACCCCTAGTGAAGCTGTAAAAGCACTTCAGCCGGTTTCTGCCGTACATGTATTGCATCCCATCTCCTGGGCCGACGAAGAGCGGGATCTATCAGCCTGGTTGGGGAATGAATTGCAGAAAGATGCCTTTAACCAGCTCTATGCACTGAAGGAACGCGTGAAACAGTGCACCGATCCAAAAATTCAGAAAGATTGGATCTACCTGCAATCCAACGACCACCTCTATTACATGTGCACCAAATTCTTCTCCGACGGTGAGGTACACAAGTTTTTCAACCCCTATGGCAATCCCTACGAAGCATTTATCAACTACATGAATGTATTGAGTGATTTTACCCTCAGACTGAATACACTGGTTCCAATCAATGAAAATGAGGCAGAGATGACCAAATTGAAAAAAATCATTGAAGAGAAATCCAAAAAACTGGAAGAGGCAGAACTCGAGATAATGAAATTGAAAAAACCGGTTCCCAAAACCACAAAACCCAAGGAAAAACCGGTCAAGCAAGTGGTGGAAAAAACAAAAACTACCAAAAAGGCTGGGTCGAAATAGCAGACCTAATGTGAAGATATTGTTATGAATACAGAAACATAACACAATTGAATCCGTATTCAAATTTTTTGTGTACCGAATTTTGTATTATTGCACTCATAACAAAAGTGACACATATACATGTGTCACTTTTGTAAATTTATAAGACATAGACAGCATGGAAGAGACATATTTCAAAAACCTGAGACAACCTGAAAACATCAATCCTACCTGGAAAAAGATTATTGTTGAATCAGCATTACCATCCGAACTTTCCGCCTTGCGCACAATTTCAAGAAACCTTTGGTGGGTCTGGAGTGTGGATGCCAGGGCCCTCTTCAATGAAATTGATCCGGTAATTTGGGAAAAATGTGAGCACAATCCGATTATACTGCTTGAACAAACCAGCCACGACCGTTTTGCAGAGTTGAAATCAGATGAATCTTTCATCCTCAGGATGAAATCTGTTGAAATTCAATTTAACAAATACCTCAAGGAACGGAAGAAATTACGTGGTCCCAAAATTGCCTACTTCAGCATGGAATTTGGACTCCATTCCAGTTTAAAAATATATTCCGGAGGTC
>CAZVTL010000079.1:9490-14921 GCA_964630075.1 uncultured Tangfeifania sp. | reverse complement strand
AATAATTCATGATTTGCAGTTAATAAAACATCAAATTCATCCCAAATTTTATTTTGTCAATTGAAAATAATATGTACTGTCCGTCAGGGGATATATTGGCCCAGTCAGGGTCATCCTTTTCCTCTTTCCAATCCTTGATTTCAGCCAATTCACCCGTTTTTAGATTGTACTCCAAATGAAATACCTTCTTCTTGATTTTATCTTTTTCCTTGTCACCAACAGCCTTGGTCTCTTTTTTAGCCTGCACTCCACTTTTGGCTGAACCGGTGGTATCTTTTTTGGCTGCGACAACCTCCTCCTTTTTCTTCACTTCGTCCTGACTGCTGGTCACATCAAACTGAAAAACAGTATCATCCTTTTTGAATTTTGGTTTTATCGGAGGAAGGTGCTGCCAGTCATAGGGATCCCGGGTAATCAAGGTCAGCATACTGGCCATTTTGTGGTTGTCGAAAAGCACACGCTTGCTACGTTTTTCCAGATCAACAATGTAGAAGGTTACCCCTTCGGAAGTGGTGTCGGTGTACCAAAACTGGTCACCGGTTTTCAGCCATTTGGGGTTGACAGATGTGCTAAATACCATTCTTTTGATTTTTGCAGGGGAAAAGCGTTCAGCCAACCGATAGCCTGCCTGTTCTGCGGGCAGGTTTTGGGCATTTAGTCCCAAGGTGAACAGCGAGACGATAATGGCGAAACAAAGCGGAAGCAGTTTTTTTCTTGTCATGATTCTTTTCAATAAGTTTGAGATGCATCAACTGTTTGGAATGGTGAGAATCTTTGGTTTCCAAGGGATAAAAATATCCAAAATTTCCTGCAGATACTAATGATATTTTGCAGAAGGCGGTTAAAAACAGCCGAGTTGAGTTTGCCTGGATGTAGCACCACAATCGGCAGATGGATCAACATTGGTTCCAATCTGTTCCATGCGTCTGCTGCGTTGATGGCACAAAATAGCAACAGACCCCATCATTTTATTGAAAGGGTCTGTTTTATAAGTCAAATGAACTCCCTATTTTGTAACAAACTCATGAATCTTCAGTGCCGCATCCCTGCCCGAACGAATGGCATGCACCACCAGACTAGCACCGCGGGTTGCATCACCAGCCACAAAAATTTTGTCCACATTGGTGGCAAAATTGCTGGCTTTTACATTGCCGCGCGCATCGTATTCTACTTTGAGGTTGTTGAGTAATCCCTCATGGATGGGAGAGACAAATCCAAGTGACAGCATGACCAAATCTGCCTCGATGATCTCTTCCGTACCCGGAATCTCCCGCATCGTCATTTGACCGTTTTTGCCTGTCCACTCCACCTTTACAACTTCAACTGCTGTTAAAACACCATCAACCCCAATAAACCTGCGGGTATTCAGGGACCAGCGTCTTTCACATCCTTCGAGGTGGGAGCTGGAGGTACGCAGGGTGTTGGGCCAGTAGGGCCATGGATTGTCTTCAGATCTTTTGTCAGAGGGTTTATCCAAAATTTCAATCTGGGTAACCGAATGGGCTTTTTGACGGATGGCAGTACCGACGCAATCGGATCCGGTATCCCCGCCACCAATTACCAGCACTTTTTTGTCCTTGGCATGTATCCGTGTAGCCTCAGGGATATTCTCCCCCTTCACTACCTTGTTTTGTTGCTTGAGGTAATCCATGGCAAAGTAGATTCCTTCCAGATCCCTGCCGGGAGTCGATTTCAGGTCGCGGGGTTGCATGGCACCGACAGCAATACAGACTGCATCAAATTCTTCTAGAAGTTTCTTTTCCGAGATATTCTCACCTACTTTCATGTTGGGTTTAAAAATGACACCCTCTTTGGCAAAAATATCGAGCCTTCTGTCAATAATTCCTTTGTTTAGTTTAAAATCAGGAATCCCATAGCGCAATAGGCCTCCGATCTCATTGTCCTGTTCAAAAACAGTAACGGTATGACCCGACTGGTTGAGCAGATCAGCAGCGGAGAGTCCCGCCGGTCCGGATCCGATCACAGCTACCTCTTTCCCGCTTCTTTTCTGCGGAATATTGGGTTGAACCAGATTCAGGTCGAAAGCATGTTCAACCACCGATGCCTCATTCTCGCGTATGGTGACCGATTCATCGTGGATGGCAAGTACACAAGATTTTTCGCAGGGCGCAGGACAGACTCTTCCTGTAAACTCCGGAAAGCTATTGGTTTTGGTCAGGATACTGTAAGCCTGGTCCCATTTACCATGGTAGACTGCATCCTGCCACTCCGGAATATTGCTTCCAACCGGACAGGCCCAGTGGCAGAATGGCACGCCGCAATCCATGCACCTGGAGGCCTGGTTGATGCGATCCTGCTCATCAAGCGTCTGCTCTACCTCTCCAAAATCGCCAATACGTTCACTAACCGGTCGGTATCCGCCCAATTTACGCTCTATTTCTATAAAACCCTTTGGATTTCCCATTTTGCTTGTAATTTAATCTCAAATTCAGTGAAGCTTTTGGCCCTTAGCCGCCTGCTTTCTCCTTTAACCTTTCTCCTTTAACCTTTTTACTCCCTGATATTCGGCGCATCTTCCGCCATTTCCAGCTTCCGTTTCACCTCTTTCAGTTTAGCTTCATTCAATACTTTCTTGTATTCCAGCGGGATTACCTTGACGAATTTTGGCAGGTATTCTTCCCAGTTGGTCAATATTTTTTCAGCTTGCGGACTCTGGGTATTCAGCAGGTGTTTCTGAATCATCTCCTGTAACTCCTGAATGTCAGCTTTTTCTTCCACCGGACTAAGTTCTACCAGACCGGTGTTGCAGTAATAGTCAAAGTCGCCGCTTTCGTCGAGGACGTAGGCAATTCCTCCACTCATCCCGGCCGCAAAGTTGCGTCCTGTAGCACCCAGAACGACTGTACGTCCACCGGTCATGTATTCACAGCAGTGATCACCGGTACCCTCTACAACAGCCTTTGCCCCAGAGTTTCTGACACAGAAACGTTCACCGGCGACACCTTTGATGTATACTTCACCACCCGTAGCACCATACATCGTGGTATTCCCGACGATGATGTTCTGGTGTGGTTCAAAGGTGGAACCAAGTGGCGGGACCACAATTATTTTGCCCCCCGACAATCCTTTCCCAAGGTAATCATTTGAATCACCCTCCAATCTGAATGTGACCCCCTTGACCAGGAAGGCACCGAAGCTTTGACCCGCTGAACCTTTGAAGGTACAGTTGATTGTGTCTTTGGGCAACCCCTCCTCGCCGTATCGCTTGGAGATTTCTCCCGAGAGCATGGCTCCGGTGGTTCGCATCACATTGTTTATTTGGTGTCCAATCCAGACTTTCTCTCCATTTTTAATCGCTTTATTTGCTTCGCGGAGAAGGGTACGATCCAGCACATCGTCCAGATCTTTTGTATTGGGATGGGTGTTACGGATTGGATAGATGGCCGACTCCTCTGGTTTGAAGAGGAATTTGGAAAAATTGACATTCTGCATCTTCCAGTTCGACACTTCTGGATTAACCTCCAGTAAATCAGTGCGACCTATCAGTTCGTCAAAGGTACGGACTCCAATCTCAGCCATGTACTCGCGTATTTCCCGAGCTATAAACTGAAAGTAATTGATCACATACTGGGAGCGGCCAAGGAATCTCTTGCGCAGGTTTTTGTTCTGTGTCGCGATCCCGGCAGGGCAGGTATTCAAATGGCATTTGCGCATCATGATGCATCCCAGTGAAATAAGTGCGCCTGTGGAGAAGCCGAACTCTTCGGCCCCCAACAGTCCCATGATGACTACGTCGCGGCCTGTTTTCAGTTGTCCATCTACCTGCAATTTAACCCTTCCGCGAAGGTTGTTCATGACCAGAGTTTGCTGTGTTTCGGCGATGCCGAACTCTGCCGGCAAACCTGCATGCTTGATGGAACTGGCCGGAGAAGCTCCCGTACCACCCTCGCATCCGCTGAGAATGATGATGTCGGCAAATCCCTTGGCAACACCGGCAGCAATTGTTCCAACACCTGTTTCGGAAACCAGTTTAACGGAGACCTTGGCTTTTGGGTTGACATTCTTCAAATCGAAAATCAATTGAGCCAAATCCTCGATGGAATAGATGTCGTGGTGTGGAGGAGGGGAGATCAGGGTAATCCCAGGGGTGGAATTCCTGGTCTTGGCAATGATTTTGTTGACTTTAAAGCCTGGCAACTGGCCACCTTCGCCTGGTTTTGCACCCTGGGCGATTTTGATCTGGAGCTCCTCCGCATTCATCAGGTAATTGTTGGTTACCCCAAAACGGCCGGAGGCAATTTGTTTGATTTTTGAGTTTTTATCTGTGCCGAAGCGTTCGGGATCTTCTCCACCTTCTCCGGTATTGCTGCGGCCACCAATTTCGTTCATGGCGATGGCCAGTGATTCGTGAGCCTCTTTGGAAATCGATCCATAAGACATGGCGCCGGTCACAAAACGCTTTAAGATCTTTTCGGCTGGTTCAACCTCATCGATCGGAATTGGATGGCACTTCCATTGCAATGCACCCCTGATAAAGGCAGGTTTCTTGTTTTGGGTATCTACAAGATTACTGAATTTTTTAAATACATCGTAGTTGTCGGTCTTGGTTGCCCATTGCAACAATGCGATTGATTCAGGATTCCAGGCATGGTGCTCCCCATTGTTTCGGTAATGGTATTCTCCGTTGGTCTCAAAAATTGTCTGGGTTTGATCCTTGCTGTATGCCTCTTTGTGGAACATGACCGCCTCTGCAAAGAGCTCTTTGGATCCCACACCACTGATGCGGGAGGCTGTACCCTTGAAATATTCATCAATTAATGCATCACTGACCCCCACTGCTTCAAAAAGCTGTGAGCCATGGTAGGAACGCAGTGTGGAGATCCCCATCTTGGACAGTACTTTCAAAAGCCCCTTGTCGATGGCCTTGATGTAGTTTTTTCTTGCTTCTGCATAAGGCAGTTTTATTTCGCCACTCTTGACCAGATTGCTGATAGCTCCAAATGCCAGATAGGGATTGATGGCACTTGCACCATAGCCAAGCAAAAGCGCGTAATGCATCACTTCACGTGGTTCGGCACTCTCCACAAGAATACCAATCTGCATCCTTTTCTTGGTTTTAATCAGGTGGTGGTGTACCGCTGCAACAGAGAGGAGTGAAGGTATTGGCACCATCTCTTCTGAGATGGTGCGGTCGGTAAGAATGATGAAATTTTTCTTTTCATCAACAGCTCTTTCAGCGCTTTCCAACATTTTACCGAAAGCATTTTTAAATCCTTCAACCCCCTCCTTGAGCGGAAAAACCATTGGGATGGTGGCATGGGTAAACTCCTCCCGTTTCATGTCCTTGATCTTTCCAAGGTCGGTATTGGTGATGATCGGGCTGTCAAATTTGATCAGTTTGGCATGGATGGAGGTCTCGTTCAGGATGTTGCTGGAGAGGGATCCAATGTAGTTTGTGAGCGACATTACC
>CAZVTL010000079.1:0-9480 GCA_964630075.1 uncultured Tangfeifania sp. | reverse complement strand
CGAATCGGGTCGATAGGTGGATTGGTAACCTGGGCAAAAAGTTGGCGGAAATAACTGAAAAAACGCTTGGGTTTATCCGAGAAGACGGCCAAAGGGGTATCGTTACCCATGGAGCTGGTTGGTTCATTGGCAGTCTCGGCCATCTCCTTGATGATGATTTGCATATCCTCCTTGCTGTATCCGAAAACCTTGCTGTAGATGCCAAACTGGTCGCCCATGTTGGAGGGAACACGTTGCTTGACCTCAATATCCTCCAGCATCAACCGGTTCTCCTTGAGCCAATTGATATAGGGATTTCTCCGGCTAAGATCCGCTTTGACCTCTTTGTCCGGAATAATTATTCCCAATTGCGTGTCAACAAGTAACAATTTTCCGGGGCGAAGCCGTCCTTTCTCCTTGATCTCTTCCGGTTTGAATACCTGTACGCCAACCTCAGAGCCCATTACAATAAGGTCGTTTTTGGTGATGACATACCTGGAAGGTCTTAGTCCGTTGCGGTCGAGTGTTCCACCAATGTACCTTCCATCGGAGAATACCATGGAAGCAGGACCATCCCATGGCTCCATCAGGGTAGAGTGGTACTCGTAAAATGCCTTGAGACTCTCAGGAATTGGATTTTTCTCGTTAAAGGATTCGGGGATCATCATGCAAAGCGAGTGTGGCATGCTGCGACCCGACATGTGTAAAAACTCCAGGGTATTGTCGAAGGAGGCCGAGTCAGATTTTCCCGGTTCAATGATGGGGAAGAGCTTGTCTATCTCTTCTCCGAAAAGGGCTGATTCAAGCAACGCCTCACGGGCGTGCATCCATTGGCGGTTTCCTTTGATGGTGTTGATCTCTCCATTGTGGGCAATCATGCGGAATGGTTGTGCCAGATCCCAGGTCGGAAAGGTATTGGTGCTGAAACGGGAGTGAACCAAAGCAATGGCACTCTTCATCTCGGGATTGGTCAAATCCTTGAAGTAATCCCTTAATTGACTGGGGGTAAACATACCCTTGTATATCATTACCTTGCTTGAAAAACTGGGCAGATAGAAACTGCTTTTGCAGGCAATCGAAGAATCTCTAATGGTTCTTTCAGCCTGCTTTCTAGCCTGGTAAAGCTTTCTTTCTAGCACATCCTGTTCATAGCTTCCCTTGACAAAGACCTGCTTGATCACAGGTTCCGTACTACGCGCAATTTCGCCGATTACAGAACTGTCTACCGGAACCTTCCGCCAGGTGATTAGTTTTAGTCCCTCGGCTTCAACATATCTGTTCAATACCTCTATACAATAGGTCGCCTCCTCTTCCACTGTGGGAAGAAATACCAATCCGGCACCATATTTGCCTGGTTCAGGCAGATCTATTCCTTGAGCAAGAAAGAAATCATGCGGCATTTGAAGCAATATTCCTGCACCATCACCAGTCTTGTTGTCTGAACTGGTTGCGCCCCGGTGATCCATGTTCAGCAAAACGGTTAAACCACGTTGAACGATGTCGTGTGATTTCGCCCCCTTGATATGGGCGACAAATCCAATCCCGCAGGCATCGTGTTCAAATGAAGGATCATACAATCCCATGGGAGTCGGAAATTTCTTGTGTTCCATAACACTTACTGTTTGAGTTGGTGTTTAATTTCTTTCTGTATTTTAAAAATCTTAATATTCGGATGAAATAATAATAAGATGTAAGAAAAATAGCGATAATAATTAATATTCGAAAGCAAAAATAGCTTTTTCATGTCAAATTTCCAAATAAACAGCACTTGCTGAGGTGTTTTATTAGCGAAAGATATTGAAATGAAGCCAAGAATGGTATTTAAGCTGTTGGATTTGAATAAATTAATTACCAGGTTAAAAGAATATTAAATAATTGTGTACAGCAGAAACCAATGAAGGAGTGCACAAAAGGCCCAAAAAGTAAGGATTGCAGTGGAAATTTTGCGTATTGAGATCAATGCTCCAAAAGTTGATTGATGGCATTTGCCGCTTTGTCAAAATTGAAGGATTCAATGGTCTGGTTCATTCTAGATTCAATCCGGTCAAGGAGCAGGTTTCCGATACTGCCTTCATGGGTATGGGATAGCTCCTTTTCAGGTGCAAATTCGTTGTGCTCGATGGAAGCGCCTACTTCACGGTAGGCATCTCTGAACGGAGTGCCTGAAAGTACCAGCCTGTTTACCTCTTCAACACTGTAAAGATACCGGTACTTTTCATCCGCAAGTATCTTCTCGTTGATGCTGATATTTTCCAGGGCGAAGGCAGCAACACTGATACATTCATTCAACTCTTTAAATGCAGGGATAAAAAGCTCTTTTGTCAACTGCATATCCCTGAAATATCCACTGGGCAGATTGTTGGTGATGGTAAGCATCTGACTTGGCAAAGATTGGATCCTGTTGCAGCGGGCACGCAGAAGTTCGAAGACATCGGGGTTCTTCTTGTGGGGCATGATACTGGATCCGGTGGTCAATTCGTCTGGCAATTTCACGAAATTAAAGTTCTGGCTCATGTACAGGCAGACATCGTAGGCCAGCCTGGAGAGGGTTGAAGCAATGGAGGCGAGGGCGAAAAGTACTGTCTTCTCCATCTTTCCACGTCCCATTTGGGCATATACCACATTGACATTCATGGATTCAAAGCCAAGCAAATCTGTCGTCATCTGTCTGTTCAGGGGAAAAGAGGAACCATATCCTGCGGCAGATCCCAATGGATTCTGATCTGCAATCCGGTATGCTGCCTGCAGCAGTACCAGGTCATCTGTCAGACTTTCAGCATAGGCACTGAACCACAATCCGAATGAGGAGGGCATGGCCACCTGAAGATGGGTATATCCAGGCAAGAGTACTGCTTTGTAGCGGTTGCTTTGTGAAATCAGAACATCGAACAACCCCCGGGTATTTTCGGTTAAAGCAGCGATGGCATCCCTTGTAAAAAGCTTTAGATCAAGTAATACCTGATCGTTTCGGGACCTTCCGCTGTGGATCTTCTTGCCCATTTCGCCAAGCCTGGAGGTGAGCAGCAGCTCAACCTGGGAATGGATATCTTCCACCCCAGTTTCAATATGAAACTGCTCTTCCTGTATCTCCTGGTAAATGACTTTGAGTTCCATTGAAAGGGATTTCAATTCAACCTCTGTCAACAACCCAATGTGACCAAGCATTTGAATATGTGCCAATGAACCAATGACATCAAATTTCGCCAGGAAGGCATCCATTTCAGGATCCTTGCCAACGGTAAAGGATTCAATTAATTTATTGATTTTGGTCCCTTTTTCCCAAAGCTTCATTTTCAAATGATTTAAACTAATTATCCTCCCAATCGCAATTATTAAATCTCTAGTAGAGTTATAAATGCATTGACATGCAAATATTTAGATTGATTTTTTAGGCTTCAATTTTGTAGCAGCAAAAAGAACAGACTCCCTTGAGGTAAAAGTGGTGTTCTTCAATTCTAAAACCATCCAGCATCGGCCGGGGTAACTCCTCCTGTTTGATTCTGAAATCAATCACTCCGGAACATACCCTGCATTTGAAATGGCCATGGGTTGAGGTGTCTGCATCGTATCGAATCTCATTCCCTTCAATGTTAAGTGCCAAAGCTACACCGGATTGCACAAATAAATTGAGCACATTGTAAACAGTGGTTTTTGAAAGGCCTTTGATCTCATGAACCAAGTCGCTGTATATCATTTCCACCGTGGGATGGTTGCGTTTTGATACCAGATAACCCATGATCTTTACCCTTTTTTGAAGGGGCCTTATACCGTTTTTGAGAAGGTAGGTAGAAATTTGTTGTTGTTCCATCATATCTTTCTGAATTCAATACAAATATGATGGATTTTTTCAATTGTACAAAAGCTGTATGGGACTGTTTTTATAGTTTAGGTACAATATAAATTGTATATTAATTTTTGGATTATTTTTTGTACATTGTACGGGGATATTTGCCGGAAGGGTATTTTTCATTAAATTTGTAATAATTACAAAAACAATACTTAATAATTTTCGAGATGTGTACATTAGTTGGAAAAAAAGCGCCTTCATTTAAGGCAACAGCCGTTGTTAACGGCAATGATTTTACAAAAGAATTCTCATTGGATCAGTACGTTGGAGAAAAATTCGTACTATTTTTCTTCTATCCGCTTGATTTTACTTTTGTATGTCCAACAGAGATTCTTGCTTTCCAGGAGAAGCTTGCAGAGTTTGAGAAGCGCAATGTTGCTGTTGTAGGTTGTTCAGTGGATTCTGAATTTTCACATTGGGCCTGGTTGAACACAGAAAAAAAGAATGGGGGTATCAAGGGTGTTAAATTCCCGTTGGTTGCCGACCTGTCCAAAACAATTGCCGAAAATTATGGTGTGCTTGCAGGAGAATACGAAGTAGACGATGAAGGTCACTCCTCTTTCGTTGGTGCGCCTGTTGCCTACAGGGGTTTATTCCTGATCGACAAGAAGGGTGTGGTTCGTCACCAACTCGTGAATGACCTTCCTTTGGGTAGAAGTGTGGATGAAGCCATACGCATGGTGGATGCCCTCATTCATTTTGAAGAATTTGGCGAAGTTTGCCCGGCTAACTGGAAAGCAGGAGACGAGGCTATGAATGCTACTGCAGAAGGGGTCGCAAGTTATCTTTCCAAGCACTGAAAAGCTTTGTGCCAAAACAGATAAATTACAAATTTCAAACATCAAATTATCATGAAGATCAATCGTTACGAAGACATTTCGCAAGTTGAAAGGGAGGCAAAACGGGATTACATCGACCGTCATTCTGCCTTCGTTCACTGTGCTGCTACTGCGGTAAAAGGCGAAAAATTCAAAGTTAAAATCAAAGTGGGAGAGGAGTACAAACACCCGGATGATTTTGATCATTACATCAGCTGGGTACAGCTTTGGGATGGCGAAAAGATGTTGGCGCAGACGACGCTTAATGCCGGAACGATGGGAAGTGTTCCCAATCAGGTAGAAGTTGATTTGTACATTGTTCCCGCCAGAAGTATGAAACTGATGGCTCATGCCTACTGCACCAAGCATGGTTTGTGGCAGAGCGATGAGGTTGCAGTCGAAGTAACGGAATAGTCCAGAATAGATTATTAACGTTAATTAACTTTGATTAAAAGCTCTTAATGAATAAGGATTGTATCTTTGAACTGTTGCTGAAAAGCAGTTTTTCATAGGATTAAGGTTAGTTAGGTTAAGTCAGAAAAGGGTGTCACTCGACACCCTTTTTTTATTCGAACAATCCCTCCTCCCTAATGAGCATCAGGATGGCGGAGTGGGAGAGAATAAGGTACTTGTCATTTTTGAATTCCACTTCAACACCGCTTTTGCTCAGATATACAGCCAAATCTCCCTCTTGAGCCTGGAGCGGAACATATTTCACCTCCTCTTTGACCTCTTTCCAAGGCTCAACCTCATCTGTCATTGCCGGGATTGGAAATCCAGGACCAGTCTTAATGATATAACCCGACTGGACACTCTCCTTTTCGATGGCAGCAGGTGGCAGGTATAGCCCGGAACTGGTTTGCTGATTGGGGTTTTTGGGTTTGACCAATACCCTGTCGCCAACCATAATTATCTTTTTAAGATCTTTTTCTGCTAAATTTAATGCCATGAAATTGTCGTGTTTGATCTTGCAAATATCCTGAATTATTACCAAATAAACGATTTTACAGCGGTTAATTTGTTTAAAATTGAAGCAGCGAGACTGGCATTGGCGCAATTTATTACCTTTGTTTGGTCTACATTCCGATCATGTTTTAATCCTGAAAAATGGAATCTATCAAAGAGATCTATAAAATAGGGTATGGCCCCTCTTCGAGCCATACAATGGGGCCAAAAAAGGCTGCCGAACAATTTCTGAATAGGAATTCAAGTGCCGCCTCTTTCCGCGTTACCCTCTATGGCAGTTTGGCTGCCACTGGGAAAGGTCACCTGACTGATCTGGCCATTCACAATACCTTTCAGCCTAAGCCCGTTGAATTTGAATGGCTGCCTTCCGTTTTTCTGCCTCGCCATCCAAATGCCATGAAGTTCGAGTCAATTGACAAGGCCGGTACCATTACCGACAAGTGGCTTGCTTACTCTGTTGGAGGAGGATCCATTGTAGACGATCTGACCGTTTCTGAAACCAAGCTGGTATATCCGGAGTCGAACATGGAGGCGATTTTAAATTGGTGTTACGAGAGTGGGAAGAGCATATGGGAATATGTTGAAGAACATGAAGATCCAGATATTTGGGACTATCTGAATGAGGTGTGGAAGGTGATGCAGGGGGCTATCAAGCGTGGACTTGAGACCGAAGGACCTTTGCCCGGGATCCTGAATTATCCAAGAAAGGCTTCAGCCTATTATGAAAAGGCAAGGTACTTTGAACCGGATATCAAAAAGCGGGGAATGATTTATGCATACGCATTGGCAGTTTCGGAAGAAAATGCTTCAGGCGGATTGATTGTCACTGCACCAACCTGCGGAGCTTGCGGTGTGATACCCTCTGTCCTGAAGTATGCCAGCAAGTTTTACAAAATGTCTGACAAAAAAATCCTCAAGGCACTGGCAACTGCGGGAATTATTGGCAACATTGTCAAAACCAACGCTTCCATCTCCGGGGCCGATGTAGGTTGTCAGGGTGAAGTTGGAACAGCATGTGCCATGGCTTCTGCGGCGGCAACCCAAATGAGCGGAGGCAGCATATACCAGGTCGAGTATGCAGCTGAGATGGGACTTGAACACCACCTGGGGTTAACCTGCGATCCTGTTGCAGGGCTGGTTCAGGTTCCCTGCATTGAACGCAATGCTTTTGCTGCCGCGCGTGCCATCAACCACAACAATTATTCGATGTTGTCGGATGGCCGACACATGATCAGTTTCGATAAAATCGTACAAACCATGGCGCAAACAGGCCACGATCTGCCTTCCATTTACAAGGAGACTTCGGAAGGGGGACTTGCCCATTTCCACCTGATAAAATAGAAAAAGGAGCGTTTGCTCCTTTTTCTGTGACATATCCTGCGGCAAAATCATTTTATCAGCTCAATGCTGCGCTTAACAAAATTGGCCAGTGCCTCTCCCTTCAACATGTTGTTGGCAAGAAAAGCCAGGTCAACCAGTTGGTTGGCAAGAGGATTGGCTGATCCAAATGACTCCAGTTTCTCTCTTTTCCTGGTTTCTAATTTGGCAATGCCATCTTTCGTCTCGTTGAGCAGCTCTTTCTCTTCCTGGGGAATTTCCTCCTCTTTCTTACCCTCCTTCAATTTCTCAAGTGATGCTTTCTGTTCATTTAGCTTCGTCAGTTCTACCCGGAATTTGGTCAGGTTGCTTTTCAATTTTGTCTCTTTTTCCTCCAACACCTTCTTGACCAAGGGATGAGAAAGATTAACCACCAGATTGTAACTGTCAGGCATCTCTCCATAGAAACTCATTCCAGCCTGCATTTTGGACATGTCCTTCATACGACGCATAAACTCATTCTGGGTAATGACCATCGGAGCACCCTCTGCCCCCAGATTTTGGAAGTCAATGATGAACTGTCCGCGCTCTTTGGGTATGACCGACTGGAATATCGGGCTTAGCTCATTTTTCTCTTCTGCAGTTAGGTGAGTCTCTTCGGCATCTTCCTTAACTATCAATTTTTCGGCTACATCGGCATCTACCCTTACAAAATGGGACTCTGGATACTTTTGTTCCAAGTGGTTGAGCAAAGGCGTTGCCAGTACATCATCCATCAGCAGCACATCGTATCCCTTGTTTTTTGCTGCCTCGATAAAACTGAACTGTGCCTCCACATTGGTGGCATAAAGATAAACCAGCTTCTTATTTTTATCCGTTTGGTTGGCTTCTATCAATGCTTTGTATTCATCCCAGGTGAAGAGCTTCTTCTCCGTATTGGTAAAAAAGAAGAATTTTAAAGCTTTTTCGTAGAATTTCTCATCGGTCAGCATACCATATTCGATAAAGAGCTTGAGGTCATTCCATTTCTCCTCCAGTTCAGCCCTCTTTTCCTTAAATATCTCCTGAAGGCGGTCTGCCACTTTTTTGGTGATGTGGCTGCTAATCTTCCTTACATTGGAGTCGTTTTGAAGATAGGAACGGGAGACATTCAGCGGAATATCCGGAGAATCAAGCACTCCATGCAGCAACGTCAGAAATTCAGGTACTATGCCCTCAACAGAATCGGTTACAAATACCTGGTTGCTGTACAGCTGGATTTTGTTTTTCTGGACTTCGAAATTGTTTTTGAGTTTTGGGAAATAGAGGATTCCAGTAAGGTTAAAGGGATAGTCGACGTTCAGGTGAATGTTGAACAACGGTTCATCGGCCATTGGATACAACTGGCTGTAGAATTTGTTGTAATCCTCCTCCTTCAAATCGACCGGTTTCTTCGTCCAGGCAGGAGCAACATCGTTGATCTGATTGTCTGTCTCGGTATCCTCGTATTTGCCATCCTTCCACTCTTTTTTCTTTCCGAATATGACTGGTACCGGTAAAAATTTGCAATACTTGTTCAGCAATTCACTGATCCTGTTTTCTTCCAAAAACTCCAGGGAATCTGAATTCAGATGCATGATGATATCTGTGCCAGTCTGCTCTTTTTCTGTCTCCTCCATCATGTATTCAGGAGAGCCATCGCAAACCCAGCGAACCGCTTTCGAATCCTTCTGGTAAGATTTGGAGATGATTTCTACCTCTTCAGAAACCATAAAGGAGGAGTAGAATCCAAGTCCAAAGTGTCCAATGATGGCATTGGCATCATTTTTATACTTCTCAAGGAACTCATTGGCACCTGAAAATGCGATTTGGTTGATGTACTTTTCTACCTCTTCTGCAGTCATACCGATGCCATTATCCGACACCGTCAGCGTTTTTTGCGCTTTGTCCAGGGTGATTCTAACCTTTAATTCGTCTATTTGCTCACTGTATTTGCCTGCAGAAGCCAAAGTTTTGAGTTTTTGGGAGGCATCTACTGCGTTGGAAACGATCTCACGAAGAAAAATGTCGTGATCAGAATAGAGAAATTTCTTAATAATTGGGAAAAGGTTTTCACTGGTAACCCCTATTTTTCCTTTCATATACAATGCTATTTAAAGTTAATGATCTCTTTTGTAACTTCCCCTGATCAAAGCTTGTGCCAACTGTTTCCGGCTGACTATATGGCAGATTTTAGGGGTAGAAAACCAGTCATCCTTCAAAATATACTGAAAAATTGACAATGTTGAATGCAGCAATATAAACAAAGGGTGAAAATGATTTTGTGAAAGATAGAGCAATTTTGGAAGAGATTCTTACCCAGTCAGGTTTGGTGAAAAATTTATAAAATACTTATAAATAGCTATTTAAATACAAAAATTTGCTTGATTTTCCTCTTTTTTCCGGTAGGTTGGATCGTGGAAATACGCAAACAATTAAAACAAAACTGAAAAAAACTGAGCTGTGCGAGGGGGGAAAAAGCACGGGAGGAGCGACTCGAACGCCCGACACCTGGTTTTGGAGACCAGTGCTCTA
>CAZVTL010000078.1:0-14937 GCA_964630075.1 uncultured Tangfeifania sp. | reverse complement strand
TTCTACCCTGGAGGATTGGCCCATCACCTATGAAGAGCTGGAGCCCTGTTACGAAAAGGCGGAGTGGGAGATTGGGGTAGCAGGCGACGACAGCCAGAATCCCTTTGCCCCGCCCCGCAGGAAGCCGCACCCCATGCCCCCTTTTTCGCACAACAAGGAGGCGAAGATACTCTACGATGCGGCCAAAAGGTTGGGGTACCATCCCTTCCCGATTCCCATGTTGCGCAATTCCATACCTTATGGCGGCCGGCCTGCCTGCATCCGCATGCGTACCTGTGTCGGCTTTGCCTGTCCTGTGAATGCCAAATGCGGCACACACAATACGGTGATTCCAACCGCACTTGCAACCGGCAATTGTGAGTTGCGGATCAATTCGGTGGTCAGCGAAATCAATGTAGATGGCCAGGGGAAGATCACAGGAGTCACCTATTTCGACGATAAAAACAGGAAGCAGACCCAAACGGCAGATCTGGTGGTGGTCTCCGCTTCAGCGACAGAGACAGCCAGGTTGCTGCTCAATTCGAAATCCGGCTTCTTCCCGAAAGGAATTGGCAACGAAAACGACTGGGTGGGCCGAAACCTGCAGGGACATGCCTATACCGGTGCCCGCGGCATCTTTGAGGAGGAGGTCTACGATGACCTGGGGCCCGGCGCCTCGGTGGCCATCTGTGACTTCAACCACCACAATCCGGGGATCATGGGCGGCGGAATGATTTGCAACGAGTTCATCCGCTTGCCCTATCTTTTCACGGGGATCCGTCCTCCCGGCGAGCCCACCTGGGGGAAAAGGCACAAGGAGTTCCAGCGTCTCAACTACAAGAAGGTCGGGCAGGTGCAGGGACCTTACCAGGAGATCCCCTGTTTCGATTCGAGGGTCGAAGTCGATCCGGTGGTGAAGGATTTTTGGGGAATCCCGGTGGTGCGGTTGTCGGGGGCACGCCACAAGAAGGACGTGGAGGGATGCCGGCTGATGTCTGAAAAGGCCGAATTGTGGCTGAAGGAGGCAGGGGCAGTCTTTACCTGGCAGAATGTTGGCGGCGGAAGGGGATTGAGTGGCGGTCAGCACCAGGCGGGGACTTGCCGCATGGGGAACGATCCCAAGACTTCGGTCACAGACAAATACGGCAGGGTTCATGCGGTGCCCAACCTCTTTGTGGCTGATGGCAGTCTGCATGTCACCAATGGCGGCTTCAACCCAGCCCTTACGATCATGGCGCTTGGCTACCACGTTGGCGGGTACATTGCTTCCGAGTGGACGAAAGGTAACCGGTTCAAATAAGCTTCAAATTATGTCCAAAAAGAAAGTCATTTATAGAATATTCTTTGCGCTAACGGCCATCTGCCTGGTTGGATTGGTCTCCTTCGGCGGTTTTTACCATTACTGGAATTCAGCTCCACCCGAAAAAACCTGCAGCTCCTGTCACGAAATTGGGTCATCGGTCCGTTCGCAGGCGAAGTCACTCCACCGCAACATCGCCTGCAAGGAGTGCCATGGCACGGCGCTTAGCAACGGCATCCACAGCCTGAGGGAGAAGGGGAAGATGCTGGTAAGCCACCTGGGAAAGCCCAAACAGGAGAAGATCCGGCTGGCAGAAGCGCAGTTGCTGGAGGTTATGAACAATTGTGAACGTTGCCATACGGCAGAATTTGCCGACTGGAGCTCGGGTGGCCATTCGATGGATTACCGGCATGTTTTTCTGAATGAAAAACACAATACCGCCGAGCAGATCAATTTCGACTGCCTCCGTTGCCATGGTATGTTCTTCAAGGGAACAGTAGAAGAAGTCGTTTCGCCACTCAGCACCAAGGGTCCCTGGAAATTAAAAGACGAAAAGAGAGGCTCCATGCCGGCCATTCCCTGCATGGCCTGCCACCAGGTACACCAGGATGGGGAGCCGCACCAGCGGCCGGATTACGCAGAGCCCAAATCGATCTTCTACCAGAAGGCAGATACCGGATTTGTGGCTGGATTTTATGACCGTCGCGAGAAAGGCTATTTCCCCATCTCCCAGCTGCCTGCTTTGACCTTGTGGGAGGGGGAGCGCAAAGTGAAGGTGTCGGACGATCCAGTCATGCGGATCTGTGTCCAGTGCCATGCACCTAATTCCAGTCACCAGGCGGGAACCTCCGACGACAGGACGCCGCGCGGGGTGCACGAGGGACTGAGTTGCCTGGCCTGCCACGAGCTGCACAGCAACAATGCCCGGAACAGTTGCCGCTCCTGTCATCCGGCCATCTCCAACTGCAAGTTGGATGTGACGAAGATGAATACCAGTTATGCCGATCCCGGGAGCAAACAGAACATTCATTTCGTCTCCTGCAAGGATTGCCACGCCCAGCCTATGCGCAAGCGGAGCTAACCACTGAAGAGCCAGTTGTTTCTTTCGGGGTTTGGTTGTCGGGGGAGGCAAGGTATGGACACTTTGCCTTCCATGCCGGGGGGACTTTCCGGGTACGGAGGGATTGGCTACTCCCCGTTCATCCAGGCCTTGAACTCGGTGGATTTGGAACGGCTGACAAAGATCTCGGCCTTTGGATCTGCCTTTAATTCAATTTTCAGTTTAAAGTTGAAATGGTTGTAGACCTTGCGGATAGACTCCGACGAAAGGATGTACTGCCTGTTCACCCGGAAGAAGAGTTTGGGATCGAGTTTCCCGGATAGCTCCTCCATGGAGTGGGGAATCAGGTGGCGCTTGTTGTCGTGGGTGAGCAGGAAGACGCACTTGTCCTCCGCATAGAAACAGGCTATCTCCTCAACTTTTAAAGGGATCATCGCATCACCGCGACTTACCAGGAAACGATCCTTGTAAACTGTGGCAGGAGTGGCCCTGATGTTTCGGAGGAGTTCATACAATTTGTCGTTGGAATGATCTGCTCCGTAATACTCCTTCAACCGCTGGAATTTTTCTATTGAAAGCTCCAGTTTCTCCTTTTTAATCGGTTTCAGGAGGTAGTCGATGCTGTTCAGTTCGAATGCTTTCAGGGCAAATTCATCGTAGGCCGTGGTAAAGATGACGGGGGTAATGACCTTGCATTGATCGAATACGGTGAAACTTTTCCCGTCGGCCAGTTGAATGTCCATGAAGATCAGGTCGTAATCCGGTGTTTTGTTCAGGTGATCGACGGTCTCACGGATGGTGTCCAATGGTCCGTGAATTTCCGCTCCGGGAACGATCTCCCCGATCATTTGCGCCAGTCTTTTTGCGGCGAGCTCTTCATCTTCCACCAATAATATTCTCATAGGGCTTTTTCGAACAAGGGTAACATCACTGTAAATTTTCCATTCTCATTCTTTACCACGATCTCTTTGCCCGTTAGGTAGAGGTATCTGTTGCGGATGTTGTCGAGTCCGATTCCGGTAGAGGCCTCCTTCTCTATTTTGGGTTTTACGGAGTTTTCGATGGCAATGAATTTGTTTGCTGAGACAAATACCCTGACCTGGAGCGGATGTTCCCTGGAGACCTCGTTGTGTTTGATGGCATTCTCCAGCAGCATCTGCAGGGAGAGGGGCGGGATGGCGAAGTGGAAATACTTTTCTGGCACCTCAATTTCGACCTGCAGTTTGTCGCCAAACCGGTTTTGCTGGATGAAGAGGTATTCGCGGGCGATCGTCAGTTCCTCCCGGAGCAGCACGGCCTCCTTGTCGCGCGACTGCAGCATGTAGCGCATGATTTCGGATATGCTCTCCACATATTTCGTGGCCACCGGATTGTCGTTGACCAGCATCACCAGGGTATTGAGGCTGTTGAAGAGGAAATGGGGATTAACCTGGTTGCGCAGGGTGTCGTAGCGGGCCTCCAGGTTGGCCTTTTCGAGTGCCTGGGCGCGTAGCAGGTTCTCCTTCCACTGGATGAAGAAGGAGACGGCTGCGTAGATGGCACTGATCATGAAGGTGATGAGCAGGGAGACCCCCACCAATCCAACTCTGGTCGAATTGGGGATGGAGATCTTCAACAGATACTCCACGCTTAAAATTTCACCCAATTCGACAAGCAGCACGTAAAGGGTGAGGGTAACCACCTGAAAAACGATCAGTTTAACGGTCTCCCTGAACATGGAGTAGCGGTTGACCGAATACTGTATGATCAGCATGCTTCCGTTCCATATCAGGGCGGTGCGGATGAAGGAGATGAGGAAGGCACTCAGGAAATCGCCCTGACCGTACTGGTAATCCAGTTGGAACCAGGAGGTAACGAAGGCAACCAAAAGAATGGAGGAGTACCTTATCAGGTACTCTCTCCAGTAATTTCTTTCGTGGATGAAGATGTTGTCCAAATTGGAGTTATCCTGCTGTTTGGTATTCATGGTAATAAGTTGTCGTGCATCAGAAGCGTAAACGGTATTGCATCATCGGGAAAAAACCCAGCTGGTTGACATCTTTCACCACGTTCGAGGATGGGCTGTAGACCTGCATCAGCACATTGGTATGGTTGGTAAAGTTTTCCACGTAAAAGATCCATTCCTGCGAAATGCGTTTCATGTCTATCCGGTAGGTTAATTTGATGTCTGCTTTCAAAAAGGGATTAAACTGTTCGCTAAAAGCTCTGGTATCATCGTATTTTGTGGTATGGGCGGCTTGTGAAGCCATCAGGTCAATGGGGGTGTAGCGTTTCCCTCCTGCGTAGGTTACCTTGAAGTCCAGGTTGAAGGCCGATCTGTTGTTCATTGGAAACTCTTTTCCTACCAGGAAGTTAACGACGTAATTTCCATTGAATGCCGTATTTCTTTCAATGCCGTCGCTTCCCTTGTATTTCGATTCAAACAGAGATATTGTTGAAAGATAGTAAAAGTTTTTGCTGAAAAAGCGTTCCAGGGTAAATTCGAGGCCGTAGTTTTTCCCGGTTCCGGTGTTGACCAGGCTGTCTGCGTCGCTGACGCCCCAATTGGCACCCGTATTCAGCATGCTGAAGGAGGTTTTGTTTGTTTCGACCGGAACGTTAAAGATATCCTGGTAATAGGCTTCTGCTTTGAAGCGGGTATTGGCGGTGATGGAGCGATTGTATCCCAGTACGAACTGGTTCGACTTCGTCATACCAAGCTTTGTATTGGTCTCTTTCAGGGATCCGTCGGGCATCTGGGTGCCCAGGAAGTAGGTGGAGAGCGTCTGGGTGCGGGAATGCAAACCATAGCCGAGGCTGAATTTTTGCTTTTCAGACGACTGCCAGTTGAGGGCCAGTCGCGGTTCGAGGGCGGCAGCACTGTTGAGGTCGAAATAGCTCAGGTGGATGCCCGGTATCATGCTGAGCCGGTCGTTGAAACGGTAGATGGCCTGCACGTATGGTTGAAAGAGGGTCACTCCATGGAAGAGGTCACGGTTGGAGTCGATCATCGGGAGGAGTGCGTCTGCCTTGTGGTCGTAGGTTTTGGTAAGCAGGTCAAAACCCATCCGGTCGATCGAGAAACCTCCCTTGACTGCCAGCCGGCTGCTGTACTTTTTGTTGACAAATCCGTTCAGGGAGAGCCTGAATTCGCCATAGTTGTGGTCGATGTTGGGGTGTGGAACAGCGTTCACATCCATGGTATCGATGGTGGTGCCCCCCGCCTGGTAGAGTCCCGAAAGGATGAGCTTGTAGTAGGTGCGGTCGCTGACGAAACGGGTATAGGAGAGTCCGGCCGTTCCCATTTTTGAATGGTTGACGAGATCCTGGCCTTCGTCCGAATAGAGGTCTTGCTGGTTGTCGCTCTTGCTGTCAAGGATGGAGATCCGGCTGTCGCCGCCGAGCCCGAAGAGGGTGATCTTGCCTTTCTTGAGGGGGAAGTTGAGCTTGAAGGTAAAATCCTTGTATTCGGGGATACCGGTGGTACCCAGGTCGATGATGCCGCTCATTGCCTGGAGCGTGGAATACCTGAAATTGGCCACATAGGATGATTTGTGGTTTTTGTTGAAGGGACCCTCCGTTCCTGCTTCGAAACCGTTGAAACCCACCTGGAAGAGGTGTTCGTATTTCTGGTTGTTGCCGTTGCGCATGTTGAGGTCGAAGACGCCGCTCAGTGCATTTCCGTATTGGGCAGGAAAAGCACCCGTGAAGAAATCACTGTTTTCCAGGACGTTGTTGTTCAGCATGCCGACGGGTCCACCGGTGGTGCCATTTTCGGCAAAGTGGTTGGGGTTGGGAATTTCGATCTCTTCGAGTCGCCAAAGGAGTCCACTGGGGGAGTTGCCCCGGATGATGATGTCGTTGCGCTGGTCGTTGGCGGAGGCAACACCTGCATAGTTCATGGCCATCCTGGCTACATCCCCCCTGCTTCCGGCATATTTCTCCGTCTCTTCTACCGTGAAGGAGCGGGCGCTGACAGCAGCCATCCTGTTGCGTGTTTCATCCTTTGGGGCAGCAGCTGTGACCACCACCTCCTGACCGGTGATGACATTTTCCTCCATCTCTGCTTCCAGGATGGTCTCTTTCACAGAGTTGAGGATGAGGCCCTGTACCACGACAGGCCGGTAACCCATGAAGCTGATCTGCAGATCTTGCCGGCCGGTGGCCACTTTTTCAAGCCTGAAATTTCCCTCCGAGTCGGACATGACGCCCTTCTGCGGATTGGTGTTCAACAAAACCACTGAGGCTCCAGCCAGCGGCATTTTTGTCTCTTTGTCGACCACTCTTCCCCTGATGGTTTGGACGGGTTGTGCCAGCGCGGAGAGTGCCGCAAAAAGTAACGGGATGGCAAAAAGTAAACGTCTCATAATTTTTTTGTGTTTGTTTATGAGGCAAAAGTGAGCATTGCGACTCAAAGGTGGTTGCAAAAAGTGACGAACCGAAAAAAATGGGGGATGAGTTGCAATTATCAAGGTACGAACCGGGAGTGGACCATTGGAGACCAGGCTCAAATAGAAGCCAGGGGCTAGTCGTCGAAGTGCAGGAAGTCGGGAAGCTCGTTGGCGGCATCCACCAGCTTCTTGTTCCAGAGCAGTGAAGTCTCCTTCAGTTCATTTTCAGTTTTTCGCAGTTCCTGGATCTCGAAGGTTCCGTTTTTGTAAAGTGCGAAGTCGATGGGGAAATCCACGTCGCTCGCATTTTTGAGGGTGGCATCGAAGGAGAGAAAGGCCACCTTGATGGCAAGATCGAAAGTGATCTCTTCGTGCAGCAGTCTGCGCAGGATAGATTTCCCGAATCCGGTATTGCCGATGACGGTATAGGGCGACTCATCGGAGGCCTCCACCCAGTTTCCTTCGGGGAAGATCAAAAAAATGGAGGAGCGTTTGTCTTTGGCGCATTGACCCCCGATGATGAAATGGGCATCGAAGAAGAACTTGCTTTGCTGGAGCGGTTCCAGATCCTCGGCCCGAACCTGCTTGACTGCTTTCCCGGTCAGATTGGCCACTTTGTAGAGTTTATCGGGGTTATGTGTCGGCAGATCGTCTTCGAGGAGGTGGATCACCTTGTCGCGGATGGAGCGCAGTCCCGAAGACATGATGAAGAAGGAGTTGCCACCCTCCGTGAAGGTCTTTATCTTTTTGGAGGTCGAGACACCCAGTCCGCTGCTGATTCTGGTATCGGAGAGGGCTACGACCCCTGATTTACTTTTTATTGCTACACAAAATGTCATAGTTATTGGTTGGTTACGGTAACAGCGTGAATACTTTGTTGCATGCCGGCCGATTCGAGTACCCCGATGATGGGGCTGCAATCGTTGAAATCGGTGCCATGGGCAATTTTGATGTAATGGTGGTCTGCCAGGAGGTTGTTGGTAGCATCGAAACCGATCCAACCCGTTTCCGGGATCAAAGCCTCTGCCCAGGCATGGAGCTGGCTGGTGCCGATGAATCCGACACCCTGGTTAAGATATCCGCTTACATACCTTGCCGGGATTTTATTCTGGCGGCAAACGGCTGTGAAGAGGTGGGCATAGTCCTGGCAAACTCCTTGCCTGAATGCCAAAATTTTCTCAATTGGGGTGTTCACATCGGTGCTTTCGGGGGAGTATTCCAGCAATTGGTTGATGAAGTTGTTCAATTCGAGCAGATAATCAAAGAGTTGATTTTTGCCTGCATATTCCGGAAAAATGCCAATGAATTCAGGAGGCAATCTGGTTAGTGCCGTAGGTTGCAGAAACAGCCATTGGTCAATCTTAAAATCGAGTGAATTGATCAATTGGCATTCTGCCTCCGGAGACAACCGGCTCACGATAAATGGATTGAACTCCTCTTTCTGGACCCTGGCCGTCAGTCTGAACCAAAATTCCTTGAAGGGGGCACCGATGTACAAATTGAGGATTTCGAACCCGAAAATATTCCTGGAACTAAAGAGTTCCTGTGATTCGGAGCACTGAAATTTCAACTCCAGTACATTGGTCTGTGGATTGGATTCGGGAATGACCAGCAGCTGCAAATTTGCCTTTTTAACGGGGGACTCGTATTTGCTTTCAATAAAATACTCCAGAAAAAATTCTTGCATTAGAAGGAGAGGTATTTTTTTTCGAATTCTGATCCTATTTGGGTGACCTTGTCATGGGTTCTGTTTAACAGACCGTAAATATCATCTTTATATTCATCAAATGAAAGGTACCGGTATTGTTCAACGAGTTTTCCGATGTTGAAGCCGATGGTATTGGAATCTTTGCGTTCATTTCTGCTGATTTTCTCTTCGTATCTCCTGATTCCGTTCAAAGCGTAAGCAATGGAGCGCGGGCAGTGGGGATTCAGCATCAAAAATTCCAGTACCTGTTCCCGGTCGGGAATCTCGCGGTAGAACTTTCTATTCATGTCAAAAGCCTCCACGCAGCGCAACAGGGTGGTCCACTCGAAGCTCATTTCGGTGACCGTATGGCCGGCCTGTTCGATCTTGTAGATGTCATGGAGCTTGGAGTTGATGATCCGGATGATCTGGATGACCCGTTCGATGTACATTCCAATGAGTATAATGGCCCATTCTCCGTCGTGCATGAGGGTGCCATAGATTTTACTGCTCAGGATGGAGGTCTGATCCTGGATCATCATGGTAAAATCGTAAAATCCGGTGGTCAGATAGGTATCTTGCGGATAGTTTCTTGCCAGGTGGTAATATTTGTTGATGGCCTCCCACAGGTCGGTTGAGATGGCATTGCGCGCACCCCGGGCATTCTCCCGGGCGAAAGTGATGTTGCTGATGATCGAATTGGAGTTTTGCAAGTCCAGGCCAATCTTCAGCAGCACCTCTTTCTCGGAGATCTCTTCCATGTCAAAGATGCCGGCCATGTAAAGGATTGATTCCAGTACGAACTTACGGTCGTAGGTTTTCAGGATGGGAGCATCCAGGGTAGAGAAGTAGAGCACCCGGCTATACCGGGCAAAGTGCTCGGCCCGCTCGATGTAGCGCCCCATCCAATAGAGATTGTTTGCAACTCTTGATAACATAGTCTTGGTATTTTAATTTCCATTCACCATTAGCTAATCCAGTACCCAGGTATCCTTCGAACCTCCGCCCTGGGAGGAGTTCACGATCAGGTTTCCTTTCTTCAAAGCCACCCGGGTAAGACCTCCTTTCAAGATATATGCGGACTCTTTCCCCATCAGGCAAAATGTGCGCAAATCGATGTGGCGGGGTTCGAACTCCTTGGTCTCTTCGATAAAGGTGGCATGGACGGAGAGGCTCATGATGGGCTGGGCAATGTATTTCCGCGGGTTGGATTTGATCCGCTCCTTCACCTCCCCAATCTCTGCTTTGGTGAGCGAGGTGCCGATGGTGATGCCATAGCCCCCCGATTCGTCGACAGGTTTTACCACCAGCTTGTCGATATTTTCGAGCACATACCTGCAATCTTCCTCCTTGTCGCAATGATAGGTGAGGACGTTGTTGAGGATGGGTTCCTCGTTGAGATAATATTTGATGATGTCGGGAACATAATGGTAGACGGCTTTGTCGTCGGCTACCCCGGTTCCGGGGGCGTTGGCCAGGGTAACGTTTCCGGCCCTGTAGGCATTCATCAACCCCGGGACTCCCAGCATCGAATCCTTCCGGAAGCAGAGCGGATCGATGAACTCATCGTCGACCCTGCGGTAGATGACATCCACCCGTGTCGGACCATGAATGGTCTTCATGTAGACGAAGTTCTTGTCCACGAAGAGATCCCTGCCTTCGACCAGGGGGATTCCCATTTTCTGTGCGAGGAAGGAGTGTTCAAAATAGGCAGAATTGTACATGCCGGGGGTCACCACCACGATGGTGGGAACCTCAATGTTTTTTGGCTTGACCGTTTTCAATATCTCGAGCAATTGTTCCGGATACTGGTAGATCGTTTTGGTTTGAAGCTTGGTGAACAGGTCGAAAAAGGACTTTTTCAGCGCCAAACGGTTCGACAATACATAACTGACACCCGATGGACACCTGAGATTGTCTTCCAGGATGTAATATTTCCCATCTGTATGTTTGATGAGGTCTGTCCCCGAGATGTGGGTATATATTCCCCCGGCAGGGGTAAAATCGACCATCTCTTTCAGGTAATTTTTGGAGGAAAAAATGAGGTCAGCAGGCACAACCTTGTCCTTCAGGATCTTTTTCTTGTGGTAGAGATCGTCGAGGAAGAGGTTGATAGCCCGGTTTCGCTGGATCACCCCATTTTCGAGTTGCAGCCACTCCTTGTTTGGGATAATCCTTGGAAAGAGGTCGAAAGGGAAGATTCTTTCGTCCGGCTTTTTGTCCTGCGCATAGACAGCGAAGGTGATCCCCTGGTTGAAGAAGGCCGTCTTTACCTCATTGTTGATGCGCTCAAAGTCGGTAATGGAGTAACGGTTGAATCGCTCAACGATCCGTTTGTAGTGCTCTTTTGGTTCACCCGATTCATTGAAGACTTCATCGTAGTGAGAATTTTCCTTTGTATAGGAATCCAAAATTCCCCTGAATGGTTGTTCCATATCTAAGAATTTACAGATTATGGTATATGCTGACAATAATACAATAAATGTGATAACTATATTGCATTTAGTCACGAAAATATCAATAAATCAATCAAAAAGATAATTCAACGACGATTATAATGTAAATTTAACAATGGCCTAATTTAGAAACAGCCATCAGAAGGGCACTTTTGGAGGGTGGATGGGTGGCAGATCCTGCAGTACAACCCATGCATTGGGTACTCTGTTTATTTTATGGGGGTGAGAATAATGTTGCGGTAATCAACCGGACCATGGTCTCCCTGCAGCAGGATCGGGCCCGGTTCGCCCTCCTTGCTGTCGATGGCTCCGCCGGTGATTCCGGGGATGGCCTGGTTGAAGATCACCAGCTTGTTGTTGGCCACGATGGTGACCATCCTTCCCCGAAGGGTAATGTCGTACGATTGCCAGACACCCGGATCCTTGGCAACCATCTCGCTGGGGGTGAGGAAACCATAGATGGCACCGAGGTGACCCACCCAGGGATCCATTCCCTTGCTGTCGTCGATCTGCACTTCGTACCTCCCCCTGAGGTAGACGCCGCTGTTGCTCTCTTTTTGGTAGCGAAATTCGATGTGCAGCTGGAAGTCGGTAAAGGTTTTCTCGGTCATCAGGTTGGAGCCTGATTTCTTGCTCCTTAAAACGCCATCCTCGACGACCCACTGGTTTTCGCCCGTGGCACGCCATCCTTTGAGGTCCTTGCCATTGAAAAGAACGATGGGTTCCCCATAGACCGGTTCACCCTCCCTTTTCAGGGACGGTGCAGTAACTGCCGTCCAGTTGTATTTCTTGCCATCGGTGTAAACCATGGTTCCTGCGAGGCCCGAATCGGTGAAACCGCCTTCAAACTCCAGGTTACGCGACTCAGACTCCCACTGGGGCGGGATGGTAAAACTGAATTTCTGGCCGTCGAAGTTCACTTTCGAAATGGGGCGGGCGCTTCCATTGGCGTAGACAAACCGCCCTACCAGGGTGTGAAAACCTGAATGCTCCACCTCCAGCCAGGAGGGATACTCTTTCCCGTCCATCACCAGGGTCATGTCCCATCTTCCTTCCAGGACCGATACCTTCTTGACGGTTGAATATTGGCCATTGGAAACAAGGGCTGAAAAAGATAGGGCAACAAATACCGCCAAGCGGAGGGTTGCTGGGAAACCAAAAAAGGAAGAGTTTTTCATGATAGTTATTTCGTTTTAAGTTGGAAGAACAACAATATGTTGGAGGTCTAAATTCCATGTCCCCAGGACACTGTCATTGTCGCGCAAAGACGCCAGGAACGCAAAGAAAAAAAAGCTAGACCATCGTGACTGCCGGGCTCTCCCTTGAGCACTCCTGTTTGTATTTGACTTTCGGATAACCAACCACCAGTGAGGCATAGATCCAGTTGTTGGGTGGTATGCCGAAATGGTGGTTGTGCTTGCCGGATTTGCCAAATGCCTTGACGATAAAACCGATAAAACAGGTGGCCAAACCCATCGAATGGGCATAAAGGGTGGTATAGGTAGCCCAAATATTGGCATCTGCCTCCAGCATCCCGGTTTTTGAGACGGGACCGTGAAAAAGCAGGACTGCCGGCGCGTGGTGGCAAATCATGGAGTTGTTCTCTTTTCGTCGCCGGATAAATGACTTTTTGTAACGCCTGAGCTTTTGGATGTCCAGTTTGGGGGAGAATAGCTTGATGAACGGGCTGACGAAGGGGGAGGTGACCAGGGAGAAGAGTGCGATCAACGACTCTTCGGTCAGGTGGTTCAACAACTGAACTTTTTCGGGTGTACGGACGATGGCAACCTCCAGCTGCCGTCCGTTGCTGGCGGAGGGGGCGTGCCTCAGGTTGGCCACCAATTGCAACAGCACCACCTCCGGAACCTCTTTTTGCTGGTAACTCCGGCAACTGCGCAATCCTGCCGACAAAAGAGTGAAATCCTCTGCTGCAACCGGGTTTGGGCGCAAAGGCACGATTTCACCATGATCCGGGAAAACAGTGGCTTCCGGACAAATGGCAACGCAATGTCCGCAGTGGATGCAATTTTTGGAAATTACCCCGGTTTCAATGGTGATTGCGAAGGCGGGACAATCCTTGACACACTTCAGGCACTTGGTACAATTGTTTAATTCAATGATGGGCATGGTGAACTGTTTGGAATTCCAAAAGTGGGAATTATTTAACTTATTTCCGGAATTTTGTAAGGCTTATTGCAGCAAAACACCTCAACTTCGCAGGCAAGTCATCCATCTCACTTCAAATTTATTACACAGAGATTTTATGACTCCTTTGTGAAATTAATAATGGCTTTGAAATTGTCGCTTGAAGTAAAATTTTATAGAGGAACAAATGAGTCACACAGAGAGAAAATCGCTTGCGATTTTCCAACTCTGTGAAACTCCGGGATTTTGCTCATGAAAATACAAAAAGGCTGAAATTTCTGTCTTCTTAATATGTTCGACAAATTGAATTTTATTCTCCGTGTTATAAATATAAAATCAATGATATGGCCAGATATTCCAAAAGAGCCCAGGCAAAAATAGCAGTAGTGATGCATGAATTTAAACATGGAGAACTAAAATCGGGCAAAGGGGGCAAGGGCGGCGTTGTAAAAAGCCGTGAGCAGGCCATTGCCATCGGTATAAGCGAAGCAAGAGAGGCAGGGTTAAAAGTTCCTCCTGAAAATTCTTAGTCAGGCATTACGTAAGGTTCCCGGTATTTCCGCGTCAATAGCTTGTCGGCCTCCGGATCGTTGACGAATTTCTCGGTCTTTGAATTAAAGGTAAGTTTTCTGCCTGTCCGGTAGGAAATTACACCAAGATGCCCTAAAGCAGCCGACAGGTGTCCCTCCAGGATGTCGTTGTCGAGATCTTCCCTCCTGCGGCTTCTCACGCAATCGATCAGGTTCTTCCATCCGTCGTGCAGTTCGCTGGCGGGAAAATCCTTGTCCGATTTGGCTGGTCCCGGCTCACTCTTCTTTCCGAAATAGGTTTTGTAACCGTCCGGGCTGAATGTCATCCACCCCTGATCGCTGTACACGAATACATCCGCTGCTGCGCCAAAACCCTCCTGGTTGGTCGCGAGGCACCTTGCTTCGTTTTGAAGGATCACCCCATCGCTGTATTCGTAGTCGGCCATCAGGATGTTGGGCACCTCCTGGTCGTCGTCCCTGCCGTATTTCCCTCCTGTACAACTAATTTTTAGAGGATGTTCATTTTTGTTCAATGCCCAGCGGGCAGTATCCATCCGGTAGATGCCATTGTTGCCGAATTCGGTCGTTCCCCCTGTATCCCAGAAAAAGTGCCAGTTGTACAAAAACCTGTTTTCGTTGTAAGGACGCAGAGGGGCCGGTCCGAGGAAAAGGTCCCAGTGAAGACCTTCCGGAACCGGACTATCAGCCACTTTCCCAATCGTTTCACGGTATCTGTAGGTAACCCCTTTGGCCATGTAAACCTTCCCCAATTTTCCATCATGAACAAACTGAATTCCCTCCTTCACGGCTTTGCTGTCCCTGTAGCAAATCCCAGCCTGAACCATTCGGTTGTATTTCCTGGCTGCCTCCACCATCTTTCGGCCTTCTGACAGGTTGTGACAAACCGGTTTTTCTACATAAACATCCTTTCCGGCCTGACAGGCCATAATGGTCATGAGCGCATGCCAGTGGTCGGGAGTGGCAATGGATACAACATCTATCTCTTTGTCTTCAAGAACCTTGCGAAAATCGAATTCGGTTTTGGGTGCAGCTCCGAATTTCTCCTCAATGATCTTAATATTCTCCGGGAACAAGCGCTCGTCTGCATCGCAAATGGTCTTGATCCTGACATTGGGGATCTCAGCATAGTTGTTGATATGCACGATTCCCCTTCCGTTGATTATTCCCCTGACGCTGGGTCGTTTCCCGGCGATGCCAATAAGCGCTACATTGATCCTTTCATTTGGACTATCTGAGACCATGTTTCTGACGTAGGCAGGAGTCACCAGCAGACCACCTGACATGACGACTGATTCCTTGATAAATTCTTTTCTGTCAATGGATTTCATTTGTTTATATTTTGCTTTTTAACGGCCAAATGGAATACCCACATAATCATTTTCGGTTGGT
>CAZVTL010000077.1:9935-14960 GCA_964630075.1 uncultured Tangfeifania sp. | reverse complement strand
TCACATTTTCCAATTTCCACATTATTTAGCTCTCTAGCCAATTCTGCATAATCCTGGCACCCTGCGGCGTGAGTACTGATTCGGGATGGAACTGCACCCCGCGGACATCGTAGGTTTTGTGGCGCAGGGCCATGATTTCGCCCGTGTCGTCGAGGGCCGTTACCTCCAGGGTATCCGGGAAACCGGCAGGACTCACTGCCCAGGAGTGGTAGCGTCCGGCTTCGAAGCTCTTTTCCATCCCCTTGAAGAGGAGTTCGTCGGTGGTTACGTTGATCTGTGAGGCGATGCCATGGTGCACCTCCTTTAGATTGATCAGTTCGGCACCAAACACCTCACCAATGGCCTGGTGGCCGAGGCAGACCCCCAGGATGCTTTTCGTTGCGCCAAATTGTCTGACGATCTCCAGCAGCAAACCTGCCTCGGAGGGGATGCCGGGTCCGGGACTAAGCAATATTTTGTCATAGGCTTCGACCGCTGCCAGGGTGATTTCGTCGTTTCTGCGCACATCGACCTCGTAGCCCAGCGACAGGATCAGGTGCACCAGGTTGTAGGTGAAGGAGTCGTAGTTGTCTATCAGTAATATCTTCTTCATTTTTTTGGTGTTTTATATTTATTACACAGAGGATATCTTTCTATTCGTCTAAATGTCAGGATGTATAATTATTTCTACCATTGTCTTCAATTCATGAGAGAAATCCCGGAGCTACACAGAGTTTGAAAATCGCGAGCGATTTTCTCTCTGTGTACTTGTTTTTCTCTATAAAATTTAAAAATAGAGTCGTATTCAAATCATTTCATAATTTCAAAGTAGAGTAATTAATTCTCTGTGTAAGAATTTTTTGCAATAATTAATTTTTCAATGTTTCTGCGATGTCGATCGCCCGTTTAAGGGCGCCCAGCTTGTTGTTGACCTCCTGCAGTTCGCTCTCGTCGTTGCTTTTGGCCACGATGCCGGCTCCAGCCTGGTAGTAGAGGGTGTTGCCCCTGCTCACAAAGGTACGGATGGTGATGGCTTGGTTGAGGTTGCCGTTGAAGCCGATGAAGCCGATGCAACCGCCATAGGCGCCACGGTTGTGGGTCTCAATCTCTGAAATCAGCTGCATGGCCCGGACCTTGGGTGCACCGCTGAGGGTCCCTGCGGGGAAGGTGTCGGTGAAGGTCTTCATGGCATTGCTTTCGGGATGGATGGTTCCGCTTACGCGGGAAACCAGGTGGATGACATGGGAGTAGTAATGCACCTCTTTGTAGAAGTTGATGTGCACATCGGAGCAGTTGCGGCTCAGGTCGTTGCGGGCCAGGTCGACCAGCATCACATGCTCGGCATTCTCCTTGGGATCCTGCAATAGCGCTTCACTGAGTGCCTTGTCCTGGACCACATCGCCTGTCCTGCGGACGGTTCCGGCAATCGGGTCGATGGTCGCCTTGCCATCCGCTACTTTGCAGTGGGTTTCGGGAGAGGAGCCGAAGATCCTGAATCCGCCGAAATCGAAGTAGAAGAGGTAGGGAGAGGGGTTCACACTCCGAAGCGCACGGTAGACCTTGAAATCATCGCCCTGGAAGGGTTGCTCGAACCTTCTTGACAGTACCACCTGGAAGACATCCCCGCGAAGGCAGTGGGAGATCCCTTTGCGCACCATTTCCCGGTATTTTTCATCTGAGATGGGTGAATGTTCTTTCCCGTCGGTTCTGAAATCGTAGGAGGCATAGTTGCGGTTGGCAATCAGCGTCTCCAGCTCCTCCAGGTTGTTGCTTTCGCCAGGTTCAGTCAGTTCGATCAATGTCATTTCATCCTTGTAGTGATTGAACACCAATATGTATTTGTACAGGATGTATAACAGGTCGGGGGCATCGTTCTCTGCCTGGTGGCTTTCGATCACCGGTATTTTTTCGAGGTAGCGCACCGCGTCGAAGGCAGTATAGCCAAAGACTCCGCAGTAGCCTGCATTTTGTCCGGTTACCCGGAAACTGTCCATGAATTGACTGAGTGCTTCGGCAACGCCGAAATTTCCGGAGAGTGGCTTTTCAGTGACGGTTCCATCGGGAAACTGCGAGGTGCAGATGCCACTGTTGATACCAACCCTCGCTACCGGCCGCAACGCGATGAAAGAGAGGCTGTTTTCACTCGCGTGGAAGTCTGAACTCTCCAGCAGCACCGACTCCGGATAGACATCCCGCACCTTCAGGTAGATGCTGACGGGGGTGTGCAGGTCGCCGAGGAGTTGTTTGCTGCAAGCTTTGTAATTGTATTTTATCTGTTTGGTCATATCCATTCAATTTATCTGTTTTGCCTAATTTTTTGTCCTCCCTTTTCAATATTCATTCCTTCCGTCTGAAATAATCCAATTTTCTTTTTCAAATATTCTATCGCAGACGTTGGCCTTTTCGCGTTCCATTTCCCGGCGTATCCCTCCTTCGTCGCTTAACCCCGGGCTATTAACCTTTAATCCCTTCGGGATATAACCCCAGAATTCCTTCATGTTTGGGAGTTCCAGTCCAGTTCATTGGTCTCCCGGTCTTCTCCGTCCTTCCATCTTCCCAGTCATCCTAGTCGTCCCCTCGTTCCATTTCTTTTATATACGTGTCCATGTCCTTGTCCCCTCTTCCCGATAGGGTCAAAACCACTACATCGGTCGGTTGGAAATTCACTTTGGCGAGGGCACCGATGGCGTGGGCCGACTCTAGCGCCGGGATGATTCCTTCGAGGCGGGTTAGTTCGAAGGCGGCCGCCAGGGCCTCGTCGTCGTTGACCGCCAGGATGGTGGCTCTTCCGGTTCTGGCCAGGTGGGCATGCAATGGCCCGATGCCGGGATAGTCGAGGCCGGCAGAGATTGAGTAGGGTTCTTCGATCTGGCCATCCTCACTCTGCATCACCAGCGATTTGGTGCCATGCAGGATGCCGACTTTTCCCAGCTGGATGGTGGCGGCGCTATGGCCGGAGGCGATGCCCAATCCGCCTGCTTCGGCGAGGACGATCTTCACCCGTGCATCGTCGAGGTGGTGGTAGATGCTACCGGCCGCATTGCTGCCCCCGCCTACGCAGGCGATAAGGTAGTCGGGATAATCGCGCCCCTCTTTTGCCAGCAGCTGTTTTTTGATTTCGGCACTGATTACGGATTGCAGCCTGGCCACCATATCGGGATAGGGGTGTGGACCGACTGTGGAACCGATAATGTAGTAGGTATCGGAAGGGTTGCAGCACCAGTCGCGGATTGCCTCGTTGGTGGCGTCCTTCAGGGTCATGTTGCCGGAGGTAACCGGAACGACGGTAGCTCCCAGCATCTTCATCTTTTGCACATTGATGTGCTGGCGTTCCACATCGGTCTTGCCCATGTAAACGATGCACTCCATGTCCATCAGCGCGCAGACTGTTGCTGTTGCCACACCATGCTGGCCGGCGCCTGTCTCGGCGATGATCCTGCTCTTGCCCATTTTGCGGGCCAGCAGTATCTGCCCGATGGTGTTGTTGATTTTGTGGGCGCCGGTGTGGTTGAGATCCTCCCGCTTGAGGTAGATTTTGCAGCCATACTTTGCACTCAATCTTTGTGCAAGGTAGAGCGGGGAGGGGCGGCCCACATAATCCTGCAGCAGCTGGTCGAACTCCTTTTTGAATTCTTCGCCTTCAATCACCTGAAGGTAGGTGTTTTGCAGCTCTGTAACACAACGGTGAAGGATCTCAGGGATATAGGCCCCGCCAAATTCACCGTAGTATCCGTTTTTGTCTGCCAAGTAGTTATTCATGATGGTAGTATTTTTCAATATTGTCTTTAGAATGTCATTTGTTCTTTATTCCGTGGCTGTTAGCCATTGGCTTGAAAAAGTATTTTTACATTTTTTTGTCATTTTCTACTTTCCTTTCGCCCTTCGGCTTCGCTCAGGGATCGGGTCACATGGATTGATTGAATACCTTCGGCTCCGCTCAGGTTTCAGACTTTAGAAGTATTCGCCCCCTCGTCCCAGTCATCCCAGTCGTCCTCTCTTCTTCTCCGTTTCATCGTTTCATCGTTTCTTCGTTTCATCGTTTCATCGTTTCTCCGTTTCATCGTTTCTCCGTTTCTCCGTTTCAATTTTACACTATCAACTTTTACTAACCAACTAAAAAAAAGACCCGCCGCAGGTGCGACAGGTCTCTTATATTATCTTTTTCGGGTAAATACAGGTACTGCTTCCTTACGACTTTTTTGAGTTATAAGTGTGCCACCACCAATATGTATTTGCCAAACGTGTGATCATTTTGTACTTGTTTGCGACAAAACTATAAATAATTCTTTATGTACCCCTGTTTTTTTAGAAAAATTTAAAGAAATATAAAATTTGGAGGTTCAAATGTATTAAGTGCATATCGTTGAACAGACCAAATATAAGATTCGGCAACGGCTCCATCTGTTTGGGAGCCTTCAGGTACTTTTATCTTGGGCCACCCCAACCGCAGGTGCAGGTGGATTTATGGTTGCGACCATTGCAATGGGTTGCAGGTAAGATGGTTTTAGTTTTCCACTTGCCGGTGGTATGAAGTCCTGTGGAATAATTACCAGTGCACCATTCGATGATCGGATGCGTGGTGGCGGTAATCAGCAGTCCGGTAGTACCTTTGATCTCTCCACCATGCTTGTGGAGAAAGAGCTCTCCGATGTTGTTAAAGAAGGCGCTGTTTTCTGCACCATAACAATTGAACAGTCCGACTTTGGCGCCTGGTGCCATGGAATCAGAGACATCATCTATCAGATCCATCTTTTCACCGGTCTCCTTTACCAACTCTTTTTTGGATTTGATATCATCCAGCAGCGTTTCCTTCTCTTTTATCAAACGATCCTTGATCTCCTCCGTCTTGACTTTCTCAATTTTTTTCGTTATTTTTTTTAGCTGATCATTCAGATCATTCAATAATTCCTGGTTTTTGACATAGTTCTTCTGGACCTTGTGCCAATCGAAATCGGTGGAGTTGAAATTCCCAATCTTGTGCCTTTCCTCCGTATTGATTTTTTTGCTGTAACGCATATAAGTATACCAATGTTCGTAGAAGTAGGT
>CAZVTL010000077.1:3229-9925 GCA_964630075.1 uncultured Tangfeifania sp. | reverse complement strand
GTAGGTGGTACTCCCATGCCCCATCAACAAAAGGTTACCAATACGGATGCCTCTTTTCTTCAGACTGGCAACATATTTGTAAAATTTCTCCGGGTTGTCTGCTTGCAAAACGTAATCGAAGCCATCATCGTGAGAGGCCATTTTTACCATGTGGTTCCGTTGTTTTGGATCACTCTCCATGACAACGGCGATTTTAACGAATCTCTCTTTTTTAGTTTTTTTCCCCATTTGTTAAAATTTTAGCTGTTAATGACAAGCTGCTACCTTTTCCTTTCAAGAAGTATACCTGCTGAACCAATTGGTTTTTTTCTTCAGATTGCATGGTTTGAACTTTACAAAATGTGGAATTGTACAGGTGACTGACAGGGAATTCTTTTGTTTATGCAGGCATGCTTCAGGTTAATCCTTTGAAATTATATATTTTACATAACAATACCAAGCATCACTTCCTGTTTTTTCTATTTCCATTGACCTTTCTTGCTCCCCGTGAATTGGAAACCTCGATGAGCTTGGTTTCTAAATTAATTGTGTGATTACAGAAGCAGTACTGTTTTTCACTCATTCGATCACTATTTTTCCTTTATTTGCATCTTGAACTTGAAAAAACAGGCATATCGGTTTCCCGGTAGGTTCGTTGTGCCAACAATTGATTCGAAAGCGTGATAGATTTTCCCAGGTTGAAACCGGCAGTGCCGAAAAGGGTGTTGCTTTTTGTGGCGGCCTTGCTGTGGACCGTTGCCGGCTCCATGCTGTTGTTCAGGGGATTCAGGATGCTGGATCCGGGGGTGAGCCTTTTGTGGGTCAAACTTTCTGTAACCTTGCTTGCCGGTCTGGTTTTTTACTGGAAGGTTTTTGCCGGATTGTCGCTGAAACATACCTTGCGGATCTTGAACATGAAAGTGGAAAACCCCTGTCTGTTTGCCTTTTTCAATGTGCGGAGCTACCTGATGATGGTCCTGATGATCAGCATGGGGATCACGCTGCGCAAGACGGGATGGGTATCGCCTTCCTACCTTGCCTATCTTTACCTTACCATGTCAATACCCCTGATGCTCTCTTCCGTAAGATTTTATTATACCGGATGGTATTACAATCAGTTCAGGGTCATTTCGCATCACTGAAAGTAGCGCGCCACCGCATGTTTAACATAGTGGTTTAAATATTGGTTCGTTCCAAAGTCTAACAATACATAACAATTCATTCCAAAAACATTGACCGTGAAACCCAAAATTCTTGTCATAGCAGCCATTCCAAAAAAGGGGCTGGCAGAGCTCGAAGCGCAGTGTGAACTGATCTATCCGACTGAAAATTTTATGTTTACGGACGATGAGATCAAGATTCATATGCCTCAGGCCGATGGGGTGCTCTCAGTTTTTACGAGGCCGCTGACGGCCGGGATGTTGAAGGAGGCTACCCGATTGAAGATTATCGCCAACTTTGGTGTTGGATACAACAACATCGATATAGCAAAAGCCACGGAGATGGGCGTGGTTGTATGCAATACGCCAAATGCCGTTACCGAACCAACTGCTGAGATGGCTTTCGGTTTGCTCCTCTCCCTTACCAGGAATATTGCCTTGACAGACAGGGGGCTGCGCACAAATCCCGGTTTTAAATGGGGGATGATGGAGAACCTTGGTACCGGGATCTTTGGGAAAACAGCTGGCATCGTTGGCATGGGCAGGATCGGCCGGGCTTTTGCCCGGAGGGCCAATGCCTCCGGAATGAAGGTGATCTATCACAACCGGACGAGGCTGGCTTTGGAGATTGAACAAAAGTATGGCTGTTCGTGGGTAAGCTTTGAGGAGTTGCTCCAAGAATCGGATGTCATATCCCTCCACTGTCCCTTGACGACTGAAACACAACACCTGCTGAATGAGGAGGCCATGCTGCGTATGAAACAGGGAGCCATTGTTCTGAATACCGCCAGGGGAGCTGTCATCGATGAAAAGATACTCGTGAAATACCTGCAAAATGGCAAGTTGGGTGGTGCCGGACTCGATGTTTTTGAAGATGAGCCGCGCATCTCCCCTGATTTGCTGCTGCTCGACAATGTGGTACTCACTCCCCACAATGCTACGGGAACCATTGAAACCCGCACGGAGACTGCCCGGGAAGCTGCTGAGAATATCCTGCGGTTCCTGGAGGGAAGGAGGGATATCTCTGTGGTGAATCCGGAGGTTTGGGTTTGAGATTCATTGTGCCCAACGGTCACGCCATGAAGGAGTGGTTCGGTATTGGTGGTGGCAGATTTTTTGCTGCGTTTTACGTCGTTTCCCAGTTCTCTTAAATACAACCGCAGACAAAACCCTCGGCAAGTCCTTCCAGCAGCTCATCTATGGCTTTTTTTTCATTTTCACTGCCACTGCAAACATGGCACACCGGCAGATTGACGCGTGTGTTCAGCATCAGATCTTCCTGCTTGTTTCCACAAACAAAGCAACTTTCAAAATTGGGATCCATGGTGTAAAGATAGAAGTTTCTGAGGTAGGTAAAACGGCAGGAATTTGTTTCCCCTAGGCAAATCAATTTCTTTTCTGACAAAAAATAGCAGCATCGAATCACCGTTGCAGCAGGGATCCTGACCGCTCTTTTTTAAGGTGTTTGTCGATGATTTGAATCAGCTTTATTTTGCTTACAGGTTTGGTAACATAGTCGTTGCAACCGGCATCCATGCTCTTTTTTCTCGTCGGATCCGAAGCATAGGCCGTTACCGCAATGATTGGGATTTCAGAATCGTTTTCCCGAATTTTCATGGTAGCTTCCCATCCATTCATTTCGGGCAACTGCACATCCATCAGGATGAGCCGGTAGTTGTTGTGGAGAAATTTGTCAACGGCCTCTTTTCCGGTAGAAGCCCTTTCAAAATTCAAATTTACACTGGTGAGAATGGAGCAAAGGACCTGGTAATTGATGTCCTCATCTTCCACAATGAGAATTAATTCCTTGTCAAAATAGTAGGGGTTTTGTTTTGTATCTGCACTGTTTTTTATGTATGTTTCTGATTTTGAGTGTATTTTTGGAATGTCAAAAATAAATTTGCTCCCGTTTCCTTTCTCACTTTCTATACGGATCTTCCCTCCATGCTTTTCAATAAATTCCTTGCAGAGAATCAGACCCAAACCAGTCCCTTTCTCATTTTCAGTTCCGTATTTGGAGGATTGTTTGTTCGAAACGAACAGGCTATTTCGGGTCGCTTCATCCATACCCATCCCATTGTCTGACACCATGATTTCGGTTGCATTGCCCTGGTTGACAGCTGTGACTTTGATGGTACCCCCACGATAGGTGTATTTGATGGCATTTCCGATCAAATTCCGTAAGACGGTTTGAATCATATTTTGATCGGCATAACTGAAAATCTCATCCTCAGGCGCGTATTGCAAGGTGATATTTTTGGATAAGGCAGTTGGAACCAGGTTGGCTACGGTGGTATCAATGCACTTCGTTAGGTTGAACAATTCAGGTTTGAAAACCAGGTTGCCGGTTTGGACAATCGTCCAATTCAGCAGGGTCTCAAGAAGATTATAGGTTGATTTGGCAGAGTTTCTCAAGATTTCCAGCATTTTAAGCTGCTCTTCGCTGGTATAGCTCTCATAACTTTCGATCATAACCTCCAGTAGGTCAGCACTTGTTCCGATTGGTCCTCTTAAATCGTGGGCAATGATGGAGAAAAGTTTGTCTTTTGTGGCATTGAGTGCTTTGAGTTCCGTTTCGTTTTTCTTTAACTCATTCTCAATATTCTTCCGGTCAGTAATATCCAAAAAGACGCCAATCGACGATTCATATTCCCCCATTGCATTGAAGGCCGGAGTAGCGGTTACCAACATAACCCTTTTTTCACCATCGGGTCTGATGAACTCCATTTCATAGGTTGATTGATTTCCTTCTCTTCTCAATTTTGTCTGGCTCCTGATCAGTTCTGCTGTATGGCCTATGAAAAACTCGCTCAATTTTCTGCCTACCAGCGCTCCTTCAGGAACACCCATGATTCTGTCTGCTGCGGGATTGGTGAAGATGAAACGCTCCTCCGTATCTACGATTCCCAATCCTTCGCCCTGTATTTCAATCAGTTTGCGGTACATTTCCTTGCTCTCCAGAAGGGATGCTTCCATTTCCTTCCGTTCAGTTATGTCGGTAAAAGAGGCTACAATTTGATTGATCATTTTGTCGAAGAAAACTGACATGATTCCAGCCCTGACTTCGCCACTCTTTGTTTGGAAAAGGAATTCATAGTTATCCGGAATTGAGGAGGATTGTTCAATCCTCAGGCGATTGTACCCGACAAGTCGCTCCCGTTCTGTCTCCGGGATTAAATTGGTCCAGCTTTTCCCAATTACATCTTCTCTGCTGTATCCTGTTATCTTGAGATAAGCATCGTTGACCATGGTAACAGAGGAGTCTGTTTCAATGATTAATATTGCTGAAGTATTGCTTTCGAAAATGGTCCGGAATCGCTCTTCACTTTTTTGAAGTGCAATTTTCGTCTTTGAAAGTTTGTGATCCAACACTTTGGCCAGCAAATAGATGATGAAACCAACCAGCAGGATTGCTATGATTATCTTTACGAGGAAAATAACCATCAGATTTTGGGTATTGTACCAGGGTTGACGATCCAGGTAGGATCCTATGAGCAGTAAAAGAATTATAACAGGCAGAATTGCCAAAACCAGCCTGTTCTCAACGGTATGTCTTCTGAATATTTTATTGAAAAATGTGACCATGACTGATCCTGATTGAAAATTGAAAAAATTTCTCCCGAAATAACTTTGAATCCATAACAAAGTTTTAAATCAATTTGTTCTCCATCCGCAGGTATTTTTCTGAATTTCTCCAGGGAATTGGCAGATTTTGGAACCTATGGCTAAACCAAAAGGGCAAATAGGATGAACCAAAAGGTAGATCATCCGTATACAAGTTGTTTCAAAGTAGGCAGACACCTGGTTGTAGCTGTTGATTGGCAGGCCAATCGCAGCTGTATTCGTACCACATCAAGGATGGTTTTGGGTTTGGATTCAGGCAGATGGGTTTCCGGACAGGTTTCCGGTGAATGGCAAATGATTTCTTTGAATACAGAGATGCCAAAGAGCCCAACAGGATGCCCATGGTAAGGGGTAAGCGCCAAAATTTTAGCGTTTTCATGGCAAGCAGTTATAAGGGTTTAATTTTCTAAAGATAAATAAATTCTGAAAAAATGAAAATAGTACAATTTACCTTTTTTGTCTGGCTTATCAGGTGATCGCGTCAATGTACAGAACGGGGAATGGTTATTATATGAGGGGAAATGATATATTTGATGCTTAAATTAAAATGAATCCAATATGCATAAATTGATTTTTGTGGCAGTGGCGGCAATGGTACTTTTTGCATTCAAGAGTGACAAGAACGCCTACATGATATTTGATAAAAATGGTAAAGCCAGTCAGTATAGCAAGATGCTGGAAGCGGCCAAGGAGGCGGATGTGGTCCTTTTTGGGGAGCAGCATGACAATCCAATCAACCATTGGCTGCAACAGGAGCTGACCAGGGATCTGTATGAGTATAAAAAAGAGAAATTGGTCTTGGGAGCCGAGATGTTTGAAGCAGACGACCAGGTGGTTGTAAATGAATACCTGGGCGGGTTGCTGACTGAAAAAACTTTCAAGGACGAGTGCAAGTTATGGACCAATTTCCCCAGCGATTACAAACCAATGCTTGATTTTGCCAAGAAGAACAGGCTTAGGTTTATCGCAACCAATGTTCCAAGGAGATATGCCAATTTGGTTTACACGAAAGGGCTAGAGAAGTTGGACAGTATTGAACCTGAAGCAAAAAAATGGATTGCCCCGCTGCCCATTGCCTATGACAAAAGTTTGAAATGTTATGCAGACATATTTGCAGCAGCCAAAGGACATGGCGGAGAGAATCTGCCCAAATCTCAGGCAATCAAGGATGCAACGATGGCTTTTTTCATCCTCAAGAATCTTGCTCCGGGAGAATCGTTTCTACATTACAATGGTTCTTACCACAGCGACCACCATACGGCCATTGTATGGTACCTGAAACAGTCGCGGCCGGATCTGAAGATCCTTACCATCGGATCTACCGAGCAGGAGACTGTTTCAGATCTTGAGAAGGAAAATATGGATTTGGGTGATTTTATCCTGCTTACCCCCTCCTCCATGAGTAAATCGTACCGGCCATAGGTTTCATGCGGGCCTGGGGAACCATTTCCAAACCTTTGAACAAACACCTTAACCTAAATCAATGGAAAACTTAAACCTCTCTTTTGAGCGCATCCAGTCGGCTTCACACCGGATATTGGATGTGATACTGCCACTCTACAGTGAAGCATTTCCTCCGGAGGAGCGCCGTACCACGAGTGATTTGTTGCGAATGCTTCAACAAAAGGAGATGTTTTTTTCAGCCATCCAGTTGGAGGAACAGGTGGTTGGATTGATTGTTTACTGGCGATTTGAAGGGTTTAACTACCTGGAGCACCTGGCAGTATTGCCCACCAGACGCAAGCGGGGGATCGGGGAGATGGTGCTGAAAGAGCTTCAGAAGGAGGGGGCTCCAATCTTGCTGGAGGTAGAGATCCCGCACGATGAGGATAGTACACGCCGGGTAACCTTCTACCACCGGTTGGGATTCAGTGCACTTCCGGTTTATTACCACCAGCCGCCTTACAGAAAAGGCGATACGGTTGTACCCATG
>CAZVTL010000077.1:0-3219 GCA_964630075.1 uncultured Tangfeifania sp. | reverse complement strand
CTGCAAGCATCGACTGAACTATTCCAGAAAAGAGTCTATTACAATAATAATTGAGGCTAAAGGCTAAATTTTAAAGGCTAAAGTGTTGGAAAACAATGGTTACACCATTTGTTGAAATTTTCTTCGAGTAGATGTTTTCGTGCAAATACTTCCAGGGATATTCATTAGTTCAACAGATTCTTTCTTAAGTTTGATCCAATCCTGATTTTATTTCGGTGGTTGCAATAATAAATCTTATCCAATAATTGGATTCTCTCATCTCTTTCAGTGAGATACCTGTTTTGTTTGAGAAATCAGCTCTGGAAACTGCTCCCTGGGCTTCGTCATAATTGGCGCCCACTGAAGAAGCTGATTTTAGTATCTGCCAACTAATAACTTCATATTCCTTTCCTTTTGGGGTTTTCCCACTGATTTAATTGTATTTACAGCAAAGTTGAACAATCTCTCCTGAAGATTATTTAAATAACCAAATTTTTAGCTTAATACTATCTTGAATTTCTTTTAACCCAAATGCAACCAATTTTCCATTGCACAAATCTAATTTTAGCCTTTAGCCTTTAGCCTTTAGCCTTTAGCCTTTAGCCTTCTTCTTGAAATGCCTGGAGTCACCCCATTCACCATAGCCAATCTCGCTGTCGGTCAGTGCCAGCCTTGCATCCAGACATCCGGCACACTGCGCCGGCTCCTCGTCGGTGCAGGGTTTGTTGTTGTAAAGCAGGTAGTTGTTCCGGTAGCTGCCCGGGGTGATGTTGGGCATGATGATGTTGGCACCTGCCTTCACTGCCTTTTCCCTACCCAAAGGATCAATGGCCTGTAGAGCGGTGGTGGCGGCAATGTTGATGTCTGGCATCATCAACCGCAGGATGGCTACCATTTTCAAGGTGAGATTGAACCTTTCAGCCAGCGTGAATGCACCGGGTGCAGGATTTCCGAAGGGGGTATCCTCGTGCTCAATAAAGGGTCCCATTCCAACCATATCGATGTCAAAGTTTTTGAAAAACAGCAGGTCGTTGGCCAGGTCTGCGAAAGTTTGGCCGGGTGATCCGATCATGACACCCGTTCCAGTCTGGTACCCGATTTTTTTCAAGGTCAGGAGTGCCTGTTGCCTTTGCGCAAAGGTGTGGTGTCCGTCACTTGGGTGAAGTTGGCTGTAAAGCCCGGGGTTGCTGCTTTCAATGCGCAAGAGGTAGCGGTGTGCACCTGCATCGAACCATCGACGGTAGACGGCTTCCGTTTGCTCACCCAACGAGAGGGTAATGCCCAATTGGTTGCTGCTTAACTCTTTTATCTGGCCAACCAACCTTTCAATCCTGGAAACAAACGCGGTATTGGTCACCTCGCCCGATTGAACAACGATTGATCCGTATCTTTCCCGGCTGGCAAACCTTGCGGCGTCCAATACCTCTTCATCGGAAAGATTGTAACGGACCACCTTTTTGTTGGAGTTTCGGATCCCGCAGTAGAGGCAATCCTTTTCACACACATTGGAGAGTTCAATGAGTCCTCTGAAATAGACCTTGTTTCCCACCGTCCTTAGCTTCAGCTCCCCTGCTTCTTTTAAAATCAGGATTCCCTCTTCATCCGCTGCCTGAAGCAGGGTGACGAGGTTTTCTTTGGTGAACAATTTTTGATTGATGATTTCTGCAACCGATAACATACCACAAAGATAAGCATTTGGACTGTTTTGTTGAGTTGCATTTAAAAGCACTATTTTTGTAAATCAAAATTGGCAGATGAAGAAAAAAGTTTGCATAGGTCTTTCGGGCGGGGTTGATTCAAGTGTTGCCGCTTACCTGCTGAAAGAGCAGGGGTACGAAGTTTTTGCCCTCTTTATGATCAACTGGAAGGAGACAACGGGTGCGCTGACCGCTGAGTGTACCTGGGAGGATGACGTCATCTTTGCAGAGATGACTGCCAAAAAACTGGACATTCCCTTTCATGTGGTTGATCTTTCTGACTTTTACCGCACGAGGGTGGTTGACTATATGTTTGCGGAGTATGAAAAGGGGCGCACGCCCAATCCAGACGTCTTGTGCAATAGGGAGATCAAATTTGATATTTTTATGCAGAAGGCACTGGAACTGGGGGCGGATTATGTGGCTACCGGACATTACTGCAGGCGGGAAGTCTCCGTGGTAAATGGCGTTGAGACCTTCTCGTTACTGGAGGGTCTTGATCCCAACAAGGATCAGAGCTATTTCCTATGCCAGCTCAACCAGTACCAGCTTTCCAAATCGCTCTTCCCGATAGGGCATCTGCTGAAACCGGAGGTTCGGGAGATTGCACGGAACCAGGGGCTGGTAACTGCCGAAAGGAAGGATTCTCAGGGTATCTGTTTTGTAGGGAAGGTCGATCTGCCACTCTTCCTGCAGCAAAAGCTGGAACCCAAGAAGGGAAATGTCATATTGATTCCTGCCGATTTCTCAGCCAAAAAGAAAATTTCAGCCTTTGGCCGCGACAATTTGCCCAAATTGACCTCGCCATTTCCATTCAAACCCTGGCAGGGCACTGTGATCGGTGACCACAATGGGGCACATTTTTACACCATAGGCCAACGAAAGGGGCTGAATATAGGGGGCTTTGTGGAGCCGCTCTTTGTTTTGGCCATCGACGTGGTCCGGAACATTGTCTATGTTGGGGAGGGGAAGGAGCATCCCGGACTCTACCGGCCCGGACTATTTGTTGAAAGCAATGAAATTCATTGGATACGACCCGACAGGGCATTGAGCCCGGGTCAGGAGTTCAACTTCCTGGTAAGGATTCGTTACCGCCAACCACTGGAAAAGGCAACCATGATCATGGCAGAGGAGGGCGCCTACTTCCTGTTCGATGACGAGCAGCGGGGGGTCACCTCCGGACAGTTTGCGGCCTGGTACGATGGGGAGGAGCTGATTGGGTCGGGTGTGATTGCTTAAGACATAGGGCATGGCCGAGTGGAAATATTTGGGAAGATAATTGCCCAAATCTTCACTGCCCCCTGCTCCATGCCCTTTGCTCTTACGAGTGCCCCCCCACAATAATCCGCATGATTTTGAGGTTGAGCACCACAAAGCGCCATGCCTGCCAGATGATGTTTCCCCGCCAGAAGCGGGTTGATCTTGTGGGTAGCGGGGGATAGGATTCATCGTAGTAGCCGCGAACGATATTTTTAGCCATGATATAATTTTGTTTGAAATGTTTGAAATGTTTGAAATGTTTGAAATGTTTGAAATGTTTGAA
>CAZVTL010000076.1:0-15325 GCA_964630075.1 uncultured Tangfeifania sp. | reverse complement strand
GTTTCATCAACCTCGGTTACGAATTTTAGAGAGTGTTCTATTTTTACCATTTTTTTTAGCAATTGTTGGGAAAAGCCCCGAAATGATATTTTGCTATTATGACTATCTTTGTGCCCTGAAATTTATTGAATGGTCTTTGAATTACAACATACAGCAGCTGGTTCCAAAGCAAGGGCAGGGCTTTTTCATACCGGGCACGGGGTGGTGGAGACCCCGGTTTTCATGCCTGTTGGTACTGTCGGCTCTGTGAAGGGGATCCACATGAAGGATCTCAAGGAGGATATCAAGGCACGCATTATTTTGGGAAATACCTATCATCTCTACCTTCGTCCGGGAATTGAGATTCTCGAAAAGGCGGGAGGGCTGCATCGTTTCAATGGATGGGATAGGCCCATTCTGACGGATAGCGGTGGATTTCAGGTTTTTTCACTTGGAGATATTCGAAAGATTACTGAGGAGGGAGCCAAATTCCAATCGCACATTGATGGCTCCCGGCATCTTTTTACACCGGAGCGTGTCATCGACATCCAAAGGTCCATTGGGGCCGACATTATCATGGCCTTTGATGAGTGTACACCGGGGGATGCAGATTTCGACTATGCCAGGAAATCACTGGAGCTTACCCAAAGGTGGCTGGACCGTTGTATGAATCAATTCGCGGCAACAGACGCGAAGTATGGCTACGAGCAAACACTTTTTCCCATTGTACAGGGATGCGTTTATCCAGATTTGAGGATAAGGGCAGCAGAACATGTAACTACCTTCAACGCAGATGGGTATGCCATTGGAGGACTTTCTGTTGGCGAAAAGGAGGAGGAGATGTATGCCATGATTGATGTGGTCAACGAAGTGCTCCCAGCCAGCAAACCACGTTATCTGATGGGTGTTGGCAACCCGGTAAACATCCTGGAAGGGATCGACCGGGGTATCGACATGTTTGACTGTGTGATGCCAACGCGGAATGGCCGCAATGGAATGCTGTTCACCAAACATGGTGTGATCAACATCCGGAACAACAAATGGGCCACCGATTTCACACCCGTTGATCCCGAAGGAACCTCCTTTGTCGACCATCAGTATAGCCGCGCCTATTTGCGTCACCTATTTCAGGCAGGTGAGATGCTGGGCCCCATGATTGGCAGCATCCACAACCTGGCTTTTTACTTGTGGCTGGTGGATGAAGCCAGAATTCAAATTTTTCAGGGTACTTTTAAACCGTGGAAAGAACAGATGGTAAAACAGCTCCGCAACAGACTTTGAAAATGAGGAAGAAATTTATACAAAGAATTGACAGATACATTATCAAGAAATATCTTGGAACCTATTTCCTTGCTATTGCATTGATTATTAGTATCTCAATTATTTTTGATGTATCTGAAAATATCGATGACTTTATTTCAAAAAAGGCTCCACTGAAGGCGATTGTCGTAGATTACTACCTGAATTTCATCCCCTATTTTACCAACCTCTTCAGTGCCTTGTTCACCTTTATTGCGGTAATCTATTTTACCTCAAAGATGGCTTACAATTCGGAGATTATTGCCATCCAGTCGAGCGGGGTAAGTTACAAAAGGATGATGCGTCCCTACCTGGTTGCCTCTGGTGTAATTGCTGTTTTGTCTTGGCTCCTGGGAAACTTCGTCATTCCCCCGGCAACACAGTCCAGGGTTAATTTTCGCAATACCTATATCAAGAATGAGTACATCAATCAAGATAAGAACATCCACCGGCAGCTGGAACCGGGACTATTTATCTACATGAAGAGTTACAACAATCGTTCGGATGTAGGCTATAAATTTACCATCGAAAAGTTTGAAGGTACACAGTTAAAATCCAAGCTGATTGCAGATTACATCAAATGGGATCGTGAGAAAAAGAAGTGGGTCATCCACGACTATTTTATCAGGGATCTGACAAGTGGGGTGGAGAAGATCACAAAAGGTTCTGTCATTGATACGACTTTACGGATGTTGCCTGCTGAATTTGGGCAACAGACCTCGAAGGAGGAGACCATGGATTATTGGCAACTCAACAAATACATCAAAGACCTTAAATTAAGAGGGGTAGACAATGTCTCAAGTTACCAAAAGGAGAAGTACCAGCGAACTTCAGGACCGATCAGTACTTTTATTCTCACCATCATTGGCGTTTCACTTGCCTCCCGAAAGACCAGGGGTGGGATTGGTATTCACCTTGGGTTAGGCCTTTTGCTGAGTTTCTCCTACATCATGTTCATGCAGGTTAGTACCATTTTTGCCTTCAAGGCAGGATTCAATGTATTGCTGGCAGTATGGTTGCCCAATATAATTTATGCCGGAATCGCACTGGTATTGTACAACAGGGCATCCAAATAACATTGAAAATCAGCATTGATCACGGGATATTACCGGAATGGGAGAGAGACAATTGAGGCAATTCAAAGCCAAAGCGAATATTTTTTATATTTTTGTCGCACGGAATTTAGACCAAAAACAGGTTCTTATATAGGACAAAACATAAGTAAACAACTACAGATTATGTCATTAAAAAGAAACATTCTAGACCTTCGCAGAAGAAAGAAAGAGGCTCAGCAAGGTGGTGGCGAAGCAGCCATAGGAAAACAAGTCGCCATGGGCAAAAAAACGGCCCGTGAAAGAATCAAAGCGATTCTCGATGAGAACTCTTTCCACGAGTACGACCTTTTTGTCGAGCACACAGGGAAAGATTTTGACATGGAGAAGAAGGTTTTGCATGGGGATGGCGTCATCATTGGCACCGGTACCATGTACAACCAACCTGTCTGCATATATGCCCAGGACTTCACGGTAGCCGGAGGCTCTTTGGGGCTGATGCATGCCAGGAAGATCACCAAGATCATGGACCATGCCTTGAAGATGCGTGTGCCGATCATTGGAATAAACGATTCAGGAGGTGCCAGGATTCAGGAGGGTGTCAACTCACTGGCTGGTTATGGTGAGATCTTTTACCGAAATACAGAGGCCTCGGGTGTTATTCCGCAGCTTTCAGTGATTCTTGGTCCATGCGCAGGTGGTGCAGTCTATTCTCCCGCATTAACAGACTTCGTCTTTGTTGTTGAGAATATATCCAAGATGTTTATCACAGGCCCCAGCGTTATTAAAACAGTTCTGGGCGAAGAAATATCGATGGAAGAATTGGGTGGAGCCCTGGTCCACAGCGAAATAACTGGGAATGCCCATTTTTATGCACTCAGCGAAGATGAATGTTTCGAACAGATCAAAAAACTGATCTCCTTTATTCCATGGAACAATACCCAGAAAGCCCTTCGCTTTCCTACCCAGGCTCCGACTTTCAATGTCAGCATCGAAGACATCGTGCCAAGTGATCCCCACTACCCCTACGATATCCGCGACATCATCAAGGCCGTTACGGACAGTTCGGATTTCTTTGAAGTGATGGAACTATTTGCCCGAAATATCGTGATCGGATTTGGTCGTATCGGAGGAAATACGGTAGGATTTGTGGCCAACCAACCGATGTATCTGGCCGGCGTACTGGATTGTGACAGTTCGGACAAAGCTGCCCGCTTTATCCGCTATTGCGATGCATTCAATATTCCTATCGTGACCCTTGAAGACATGCCAGGTTATCTCCCGGGCGTAGACCAGGAGCATGCAGGTGTTATCCGCCATGGTGCAAAATTGTTGTATGCTTACAGTGAAGCTACCGTTCCAAAGGTCACTGTCATTATCCGGAAGGCCTATGGAGGAGGATACATTGCCATGAATTCCCGTCACCTGGGTGCCGACTTTGTCTATGCATGGCCAACTGCCGAGATTGCAGTGATGGGACCAGAAGGGGCTGCAAATATTGTTTTCCGCAAGGAGATCGATGAGGCGGAGAACCCGGCTGAAATGCGGAAGCAGAAGATTCAGGAATACAAGGATAAATTTGCCAACCCGTTTGTTGCCGCATCCAAAGGCTACATCGATGAGGTGATTGAACCGCTTGAAACTCGTGCCAGACTTATCCACTCTCTTGAAATCTCAGAGCACAAAGTGGACAAGAGACCGGCTAAGAAACACGGAGTACCTCCATTCTGATCAATAATTGAGCTTAATTTAGCGAACAATGGAAGATAAGAAACCAAAATATGAGGTATTCGTTGTCAATACAGCGCAATACTATACCCTACATACCAAGAAATTCGGATTGCGTAAACGGTGGGAGCCGGTAAAGCCGAATGAGGTGCGCTCGTTCATTCCTGGTACGATCCTTGAAGTATATGTAAAGGTGGGACAGGAAGTTCCTGCCGGAGAAAAACTGCTCAAATATGAAGCTATGAAGATGCAGACCATCCTGGAAATGCCGTTTACCGGTCTGGTGAAGGAGGTTCTAGTATCCGATGGCGACAAAGTCAGAAAAGATCAGTTGATGATTCTGCTGGAAGAGTATGAGGAAGTGAACTAAAGTGACTAGGTTGAACTAAAGTTAAACGGGTTTAAAATAGAGCTTCACGATATTAAAGTTTCCAAAGTTTTAGTTGCGGGAGAATAGCCCAATACGTAAACTTTGGAAATTTTTTTGCTGGTGAATCAACCAGGACTTTGGAGGCTATTTTATGCTCATGGATTGTCGATGCCACGGTAGATGCCGAGCAATTCGCGCGGTGAGGTTACTCGTGGTATCTCAATTCCCTGTGCCAGCAATAGTTTGGTCGCCTCCGCCTCCAAATTCCCTTTCCCGCCAATTGACTCCTCGTTTTGGTTGAGATATTGTATGATCCAAAAGGCGCTTAGCTCGTGGTAAAATCTTCTGGTGTAGGATTTGGCATCGCCACAATTTTTTTTCAGTTCCTTCAATCTTTCGGTGGTTTTCGATACAGCAATATAGTGCTGCAGACGGGGATCAAAATGATCCATCCCTGCGTTCCAGTTTTGCTCGTCACAATTGAAAAAGAAGAGCGGATCGCTCATCAGCGGCTGCAGTGTACGGAACAACTCCAGGGAATAGGTGGTTTTGAGCTCCTGGTCTCCCGCTTCCCATCTCTTCAGCGCTGCGCCCGTGCCAAACGGAACCCTGTGCGAAATTCTGCTGGAAGGTGATACGGTTGCCTCCCCAATTTGTCCATAATTGCCCAACAACACCATTTTGTGGAGGAAATGGAAGTCTTCACCCGCCTGACGTCTGTTCATTCCTCCCTGTTTCACATAGGCGGTAGCCCTAACGGCAAAACTGGATCCTACCGTATGGATGGCATGGGGATATCCGCTCCATTGCATGGCATTCCGGAGGTACCGCAAATAGAGTTCATAGCGAATGATTCCTTCCTGCAACGATGGTGTCAGCGCCGGATCATCGACAGCATGACAAAAATTAACAGTAACAAAATTGAAGGAGTTATTTTTGCGGAACTCTTTTTCTATGGCTGTGAAATAGTTGGCAGTGACAGTACTGTCGGCATCAAAGGAAATCAAAATCCCCTCTTCCATTTCAGATTGATCGAGTGAGCCTATTGCCGCATCCATGGCGATCTTCCTTGCCCAACCCACCCCAGCCCATTTGGCAGGCAATGCAGGTGCGTGCAACAACCGAAGATGGAAAAAGGGCCGCGGATGATGCTCCCACCAGGATAAAACATCACGGATACTATTCAGGTTTTGTGCCTTTACCTCGGGAGAAGCCTTTTCGGAAGCATTGACCACAACAATGACCGTAACACCTGAAACAGGAGGATTGCAGGCTGCCAGCGACTTCAGTGATCCAAGAAGATCGGGCTCATCGTAACAGGGAATGGTAACATACAGGCTGCATTTGACTCCGGCAACGGACAACAGCTCCATAACCTTTGGCGGCTGCTGCCGTTCCAGATAGCTTCTGAATTTTAACATACTCAATATTTGGGCTAAGAAAATTCAGCGTAAAAATCCAGACACCCACCCCGGTTAATTCAGCCTCAGGGTTTGTATCGTTTGTTCAGCCCTTCTGCAACATCTTTGGTGATGTTGAATTTCTGTGTCCCTTCCAGCATACTTGCACTGTTGAGGATAATGTCATATTTTTTGCTGGCGTTGTAGCTTTTAAGAAAAGAGGAGATGCTGTCAATGATCTGCTGATTGATTTGCCCCTGCATTTCATTTAATTTCTGGGTCAATTCGTAGTCGAGCCTTTCGACCTCTTGCTGCTGACCTTTCAATCGTTCCTGTTCGAGCTTTGCGCGCTCTTCAGTAAGGAAACCACCACTTTGAACTTTTTCGCGAAATGAGTTCACTTCATTTTCGAATTTAATCCGTTTGAGGTTGTACTCTTTCTTGTAGGACTCCTGGTTCATCTGAAGATTTGACGTCAGTTTCTTGGCGAGTTCATAGGTGTAAAGAACAGAGTCCATTTTTACATAGGCAATCGAAGCGGATTTTGAATCAGCCGAATTACCATCTCCCTTTTGCCTGTTTCCGGAAGTATCAACAAAATGAAGCAGATAGAGCACCGCAACTGCGACTCCCAATACAACCAATACAATAGTAGAATTCTTCATGTGTTAATTGTGACGTTCAAGTATCATGATTTAAGCGAGACAAATATAGCTGAAATGTTGAAAGTGTAACATTAAAAAGCTCATTTTTCACGAGATCATGAAATTGTTTTTTTATTCTGGAGAGTCTTGCACCTGAATAATTCTGCCACAAGGTGTGCGTATTACAGCCTTTTTTGATTGGGGCTGACCACTGATTTTTAGGACAGTTGTGGTGTGCAGTGGCCCCATCTCACATCCGGTTCAATATTTTTCTTTTCCCAAAGCAATTGCATGCCGAAATTTCGGATGAGTTGATAAACATCATAGATTGGAGCAAATGGCATCATTACTTTTACCGAACAAATTCAAGAAAGATGATAAATCGTATGATTGCCGGGATACTTCCCTATATGCCCAAAAAACTGGTATGGATCTTCTCCAAAAAATATATTTCAGGAGAAAACATGTCGGACGCCATGCGTGAGTCAGTACGTCTCAATGCAGAGGGGTGTTCTGTAACGCTGGATGTACTGGGTGAACATATCAACATACTATCGGAAGCAGAATCTTTCAAGGCGCAATACATCGAAGTTATTGAACAGTTTTCTTCCAGAAAAATCATCGGAAATATCTCGCTGAAACCTTCCATGTTTGGTTTGTTGCTCGACAAGGAGGCTTGCTACCGCAACATCCGGGAGATTCTGCTGGTAGCGGTAAAGTGCGACAATTTTATTCGCATCGACATGGAAGACTCTTCCTGTACAGACGATGAAATAGTGCTCTACAACAGATTGCGGAGTGAGTTTCCCAACCACGTCGGACTGGTACTGCAAGCCTATTTGCACCGAACGCTGGGTGATGTGAAAGCGATGATGTCTGACCCCACGTTTTCATCCCCGCTCAATTTTCGTTTGTGCAAGGGGATCTACATTGAGGACAAGTCTATTGCCTTCAAGGGATACCAGGAAGTGAGGGATCACTACCTCGAAGATCTTGAGTGGATGCTGAAGAACAAAATCTATGTAGGGATAGCCACCCACGACCAATACCTGGTTGATCAATCTGTCCTGTTGATCGAGCGGCTTCAGATACCGAAGGAGAAGTATGAATTCCAAATGTTGTTTGGTGTAAACTCCAATTTGCGCAGGTCATTGGTAAAAAGAGGTTTTCCAATGCGGGTATATGTGCCATTTGGAACCCATTGGTTCAGTTATTCTACCCGCCGCCTGAAGGAGAATCCACACATGGTATGGCACATTATCAAGGCCCTGTTTGTAAGGGGATAGCAGTAAATACACCGGTTTTCCGACATTCTTACTGCCATCCGAAGTTTTCAGGTCAAGCCCAAAGTTGATCCATTGTGCCCATTTTTCAACCAGACCTTAATTCACCTCCAGCTCCCGCCAACCCGGTAGTTTTGGGAAGGTGGCATGCGGATCCATCTGGTACCAGAAACAGGTAGAGGCTATGTCAGAGTGTTGTGCAAGGTACCTTCCTCCATGGTGCCATCCCAGATCCTGAATGGTTATTTTCAAGTCCTTTTCAAAACGTATGGGATCCATGATGTGCCAACGGTACAATCCAAATCGCATCATTACCTTGTAATCACCTGAAGGTCGGATTACCTGGTGCAGACCGGCATAAGGGGTACAGAACTCCTTGTATTTTCCATCACGGTCAAAATTGTAGGAGCCACAAAAGTAATCTTCAGTCCCGGTACCGCAGATGGTAGGATATTTGCTGTCTCCGTCCATGTAAAATTTGATTTCGCCTTCTCCCCACCATCCATTGTTGTTGGCACCCCAGGCCATGTATAGCCCGACAAACTGACCTTTCCCCTTGATGCCGTCTATGACGGTATAGAGGGAAGATTCCACCGGATTGGCCCTTCTGAACTGGGCATGAAAGTAAGCCGCATCCGAAGGTACCTCTGTTAGTGTATAATCAACCTGGTAATAGACCGACATGGCATCCTTGTCGTTGAGGTTCTCCATGGTAATTTTACATTTCTTGCGGAAAGGCATGGGCCAATAGCTGTTGAAGGCACTTCCCGGGTTGACACAAATGGGCAAAGAGGTCAGCTGAGCATAGGTGTTCCAGCCCTGTCCGAAAAAATCGCCTACCGGACACTCCACAGATGGTTCGGATTCATCGTCCCAATAGATGCGGATAATGGAAAATCTCCAGTTGCCGGTTGGAGTCATCCAAATATGCTGGATGGCGCCAGGTCCCTCCATTTCTGCCAGAGTAAAGGTTTTCCCGGGTTGGATGACTACGTAGGGATTCACCTTCCATCCGGTGCCCAGGTCCCGTGCTGCATTGTAAGCGTTGGCAGTATTGGGTTGGTCTTTGTCTGCAGGATTGGCCATCCCTCCCTTGCCCTTTTCTCCGGAAAAATTCTCGGGACTGATTGAACGGGTTTTGGCATCAGAAGTTCGGTAGAGATTTCCCAGATTCATTTCAAGCCCGCTAAATTTTGATTGTGCATACCCCCCCAGTGTCAGGAGCGAAAAAAGGATTGTGAAGATTTTTCTGCTGTTCATTGTTGCGGAGTTATTGGATTTGTAATTGGATTCAGAGGCTCAATTTACTCAAAATTTTAGAATTTTTTAATGCTTCATCGGGGGATTTGTCCGGAATCAGGAGTTCTTTTCCAACTTTTTGATAGTTGGTATTTTTCAAAATGGCGGAGGGCTCTGTCGTCTCCAAAGTTTTGTCTAATTTTAGCATCGCAGGAAAGGTTCATCCATAGATCCACTAATACCCGTCATTTGAAGGATTTATCAGTTATAATCGTAAATTTCAGGGGAGGCGAGAAATTGAAACGGTGTTTGAATTCACTCCAGGCAATTTCTCGCCAGCGCTTTTCGTTGGAGGTAATCGTAGTGGACAACCAATCCGATGATGGTAGCCTGGGTGCATTCATCCAACAATACCCCCAATTTACCTTCAAGTCCAACAGCGGGAACAACGGATTCGCCAATGGTTGCAACAAGGGAGCAGCATACAGCAATGGCAGTGTGCTCTTGTTTTTAAATCCTGATACTTCGGTGGATGAAGCGGCCATTTACGCGATGATTCAGGAGGTGGAAAAGCGACCTGCTTGCTCCATCGTTTCATGCAGCCAGCGGCGGGAAGATGGTACAATGGACCGGCCCTATGGCAGGTTTCTGACGGTTGCGACCCTGACCGGCTGGTTACGGGCCATACACAGGATTTTTTACGGAAGGCTGGAAACCAGATTCATGGAAGAGGCGAAATGGTTGTACCCGGACTGGGTTTCCGGCTCTGTGGTCATGATACGAAAGGAGGATTTTTTCAGTTTAGGTGGATGGGACGACAATTTTTGGATGTATTACGAGGATGTGGATCTTTGCCGAAGAGCCAGAGATGCGGGAGGTGAAATTGTTCTGTTGAAGGAGGCAGTCATCGGACATATGCATGGCGGGTCATCCAGAAGCAACCTGGCAGTTACGGTGATGACCAAAACGGAGGTCCATATATCCCGGCATCTTTACCTTTCCAAACACGAAACCAGGCGCAAAGTCCGATTCATGCACCTGATCCTGATTTTAAACAACATGTTGCTTGGCTTGCTGCCTGCCATCCTGGGTGTATTGCTTTTCTTCGTAAAACGGGTTCACATCCTTGCCCGGATTTATTTTTCACTTGCTATTTATTATCTCAATGTAATTAAATCAGGAAGTTGGATGAGTGAACGATCCGTGAATTATCCGGCGCCAAGGACTAAGGGGTGAGTTTTTTTCAATGGACAATTCGCAAGTGGTTGTTTCCGGCTTCATAAGACAATACAAACGAGAACCTGGATCCTTTGCCCGGAGTCGACTCCACTTTGATTTTACTGCCAAGCATCTTAACGAAATCACTTGCCAGGGATAGACCAATTCCGGACCCTCCGTACAATCGTTTCATCCTCAGGTCGATCTGGTAGAAGCGGTCGAAGATTTTTTCCAACTGGTCTTCCGGGATTCCAATGCCAGTATCCTGTACGAAGAATTCAATTTCAGCCTCTCCGATCAAATGATAACCGAATTCAATCACACCTTCTTCGGTAAATTTGAGCGCGTTATCCAAAAGGCTCTCCATAATATCCTTGATCTTGTGTCCATCACAAAGAATAGCAAACTTGGGGTGATCATTTCCTTTGACCGGATGGATTTTCAGATGGTCTTTTTCGATTTGTCCCTTTTCATAACTGAATTGTCTGTTTAATTCATTCACCAATCCATTGAGGTTGTAAAACTGCTTTTCTACCTTCTCTACCCCGCTTTGTATTTTTGACAGCTTGATGGTGTCACTGAAAACGTGCAGCAATATCTGACAATTTCGGGTAATGATCTGAAGATAGTTGAACCGCTCAGGCCGGGAAACTTCATCGGTCAGGAGGATATTGGAGAATCCGACGATGGCATTGAGCGGGGTGCGAACTTCGTGGGAGATATTCTGCAAGAAGGCTGCTTTGAGCATGTCGGCTTCTTCCGCTTTTTTTCTGGCCTCCTCTATCGCATGAACAGCGAATTTCTGCTTGGAGATATCCCTGGAAACTGCCATTACGGAGTTGTTGCTGAGTTTAACCATCCTCATTTCGAAGAAGCAGGATCCCTTTCCTTTTACCTCCAAAGCATACTCGATCGTCTCGATAGTGTCACTTGAGATAACAGTTTTGATCGATTTACTGACCTGATTGACCATTCTCGGGGAAAATCCTACCTCAAAGATGGTACTCCCAATGATCTCTCCGGCAAGAAGATCAATTCCTGTCTCAGATTTTGGAACATAGTCGATGTAAGTGCCATCACTGTCGATCACAAAAAACATGTCAGGGATGGTCTCCAGCAAGACTTTGTAACGGTGCCTGCTTTTACTAAGTTCGTTGATCGATGTTTTGAAAGTAGTTATATTGTCAAAAAAGCAGAGGATATGGTTGTTGTCGAGAGGTATTGAGATGACGCGGTACCATTTGGCAGTGTGGGGAACAAAGATCTCTTTTTTGACCCGTTTGGCCGGATCGAAGATGGACTGCCAGTCAACGGCATCCCTGAAAAGTTTTTGAAACAGCAGGTGCACAGGGCTCTCCCTGACTTCGGAGTTACGTACCTCAAAAAACTCTTCAAAGGCGGTGTTCACATAGGCAACGGTATATCCGGTGCGTTCCCCCAATTCATCCCTTTCGATGTTAAATCTTAAGATTCCTTCAAAATGCTGATGGAAGAGACGGTTTTGGTTCTCCCTGAGTAACTCGGCATCCTGGCTCTTCTCTTTTAAAGCAAGATACCATTGCATGTAGAGCATGAAAAGAACTCCGGCAACAAGCAGGTAGATGAGGACCGGATGGAGCGTTCCGTTGTGACTCCAGTTGATACTGTAAAGCAATGACTTATCGGAGGTCAGGAAGAGATGGAAAATAATCGCCGAGGTTGTAACCAGAAAATATGTCACCACCTGAACCGGCTTTTCGGCTAGCAGCAAAAAGATCGGAGCGACCGACAGGTAAAAATATATCTCGTAACTGTAGGAAGAGTTGGGCGGAAATAGTGCATATTGACTGGACACCATCAAAAAGTAAGCAGGTACGGGTATCAGCAATAGCATATTTAATGCAACGGTTCTTTTCCCTTCCCATAGAAAGAGCAGGATCAAAGTAGATATTCCAATGAAGGAAAGGGCATGCGGCGTATAGGTTGTATTGAAAAAATCAAAGAAATCCAATACAACGATGACCGTGGCACCAACCAAAAAAAGGAGTGAGAGGTAGAAAAACAACCGTATTAAACCCAAATCCTTTTTGTGCAGTTGGGTATACTTACCCGCTAATCCGCTAACTGATTTTTTTGGCATCTATATCCAAAAGACTACATGTGATACATTAATAAACACAAAATCTGACAGTGTGGTATAAAGGTGACATTTATTAGCAATTTTGAGACAGAGATCCCATAGATTTGTACGATCAAAAAGCAATAGTCAGTCAGATCAATCCAATACAATAATACAAAAAAACAGCAATATGTCAACCGGATTCTACAATGTCCCAATTCCAAAGAATGAGCCAGTCAAAAGCTATGCTCCAGGATCACACGAACGAGCCGAACTTCAAAAAACAGTGCAGGAGATGCGAAGTACGCTTGTTGATTTACCCATGATTATTGGCGGGGAGGAGGTAAGGTCAGGCAAAACTACAGCGATGTATCCACCACACGACCTTTCCCACAAACTGGGTGTATACCACCAGGGAGACAAATCCCATGTCTCTTTGGCCATCGAAGCTGCTTTGAAAGCAAAAAATGAGTGGGCAAATACACCATGGCAACACAGGGCCGCCATTTTTTTAAAAGCTGCAGAGTTATTGGCAGGCCCATACAGGGCCAGGATCAACGCTGCTACCATGCTCGGGCAATCGAAGAATGCCTTTCAGGCCGAGATTGATGCTGCTTGCGAATTGGCTGATTTCTATCGCTTTGGGGTGAAATGCATGACTGATATCTATTCCATGCAGCCAGAATCAAATCCAGGCATGTGGAATTACAATGAGTTCAGGCCACTGGAAGGATTTGTATTCGCACTTACTCCCTTCAATTTCACCTCCATCGCGGGAAACCTTCCGGTTGCACCCGTTATGCTGGGGAATGTTTCGGTTTGGAAACCTGCCAAAACCGCTGTCTATTCGGCCAGCGTGATAATGGAGATTCTGATGGAAGCAGGATTGCCTGCCGGTGTTATCAACCTGGTATTTGTTTCAGGACCCGCAGCCGGTGATGTCATCTTCAGCCATCCTGATTTTGCCGGGATCCACTTCACAGGATCTACCGGAGTGTTTCAGGATATTTGGAAAACCATTGGAGCCAATATTTCAAGATACAAATCCTATCCGCGCATTGTTGGTGAAACAGGGGGCAAAGATTTTATTTTCGCCGATCCTACCGCCGACACAACCGCCTTGGCTACCGCGATTGTGAGGGGTTCATTCGAGTACCAGGGGCAGAAATGTTCTGCTGCATCCAGGGTCTACATCCCAAAATCCATTTGGCCTGAGACCTGGGCCTTGTGTGAGGCGCAATTGGCAAGGGTCAAAATGGGGCCTCCGGAGGATTATACCAATTTTGTGAATGCAGTCATCGACGAAGCATCTTTCGACAAACTAAAAGGGTTCATTGACCAGGCGCGCAAAGATGAAGCGGCAACGGTCATTTTTGGAGGAGGGTGTGACAAATCTGTAGGTTATTTCATTGAGCCAACCGTAATTTTGACCAGCGATCCGCAATACATTACCATGAAGGAGGAGCTTTTCGGACCGGTGGTAACCATCTACGTTTATGAAGATGACCAGATGGACCAGACATTGACCTTGCTGGATGAGACCTCCCTCTATGCGCTGACAGGCGCCATCTTCTCCCAGAGTCGTTATTCCATCGATCGGATGACCCGGCGACTTACCAATGCGGCAGGTAATTTCTACATCAACGATAAACCTACCGGAGCTGTCGTCGGACAGCAACCATTTGGCGGTGCGCGCGGATCAGGCACCAACGACAAGGCCGGCTCAGTATTCAACATGCTGCGGTGGGTCTCCATCCGAACAGTAAAGGAGACCTTTGTTCCTGCCAGGGATTTTAGCTACCCAAGTTTTTTGCCAGATAAATAGCATTCAGTCGGCACTCTATTTTTTTAACAGGCAGATTTTCTAACTTTGTGTGGAAAATCTGCCTGTTTGTATGAAGTCACTGATCTCCAAAAAGCTTTTTAAGAACCTGACAAACAAATATTTGGTTGCCTTCATGATTTTCAGCGTCTGGATGATTTTCATCGACGACAACAACCTGTTTTTTCTACGCAAAAATGTCAACCGGTTGAAGGAGTACAGGGTAGAGAAGTCTTATTTTCAGGAGAAAATCAGAAAAGACAGCATACAATTGCAGGAGATGAAGGCGAATGCCAAAAACCTGGAAAAATTTGCGCGGGAAGAATTTTTGATGAAGAAAAAAGATGAAGATATATTTCTTATCATTGAAAAATAAATTTAGTCTATAAAGCCCATGCTTCTGGATCTCGACATATTCAAGATAGAGAGCACCCTGCAACCCAAGCAGGGAAGAGTGCTTATCGCAGAACCATTTCTTCCGGGCGATTATTTTAGCAGGTCGACGGTCCTGCTCGTTCAGAGCTCTGAGGAGGGGGATGTTGGCTTTATTCTCAATAAACCAACCGATCTGGAGGTCAAACAGCTCTTCAAGGGTTTCCCTGATTTTGAAGCCAATGCCTTTTTGGGGGGGCCGGTCAGCAACGACAAACTATTTTTTCTCCATACCCTGGGCGAAAAAATTCCAGATAGTCTTCCGGTTAGCGGCAACCTCTACTGGAGCGGTAATTTTGAGAACCTTGTATCCTTGATCCGTGCCGGGCTTGTAGAAGAAGAGGAGGTAAGATTCTTTCTGGGCTATTCAGGCTGGAGCGCCGGTCAGCTTGCAGCTGAAATCGCGGATCACTCCTGGGTGGTTGTTGAGCCTTCGATTGAATCAATTCTATCGAGTGACGAAAATTTTTGGAATGAGAGTATTAAAACCCTTGGTGGAAACGCGCTTTTGTGGCAGAACTTTCCCGAAAACCCAGAACTGAACTAGAGGAAGGATAAAGGATAAAGGTTAAAGTAAAGGGGATGGTGGACCTCCAAAATTCCCTCCTAGATATTCCCCCGATTTATTCATAACCACGAACATTGAAAGTCCACTACTTTATCCTTTAACCTTTATCCTTTAACCTTTAACCTTTATCCTCCCGATCCTTCTGTGCCAGGGCTGAAAACTTCCTTGCAATCCATTGTGTCTTTGTTCCAAA
>CAZVTL010000075.1:3517-15339 GCA_964630075.1 uncultured Tangfeifania sp. | reverse complement strand
TTCAAACATTTCAAACATTTCAAACATTTCAAACATTTCAAACATTTCAAACAAAGTATAAATATTCTCCGGGAAATTTCAGGGCTCCGGAGTGGAGCGTTCTTTCAATTGGTTGAGAAATTCTCTCGGACTCATCCCCTTCTCTTGTCGGAAGGCGGTACTGAAATAGGAGGAGGAACCAAACCCTGTCCTCTCACTTATTTCAATCAGGGAATATTTTCCCATCTGCATCAATTCGATGGACTTGTTGATCCGGTGTTTCTTGATGTAAGTATTCGGCGAAAGCATGGTCAATCCCATGAACTTCCTGTAAAAGACCGAGCGGCTCATGTTCAGGTTTCTGGCAAGTGACTGAATATCCAGTTCCGGGTTCGACAACTCTCTTTCCAACAAGGCATTCAGTTTCGAGAGAAATTGAATATCCAGCTGGTTGATCTCAGATTTATCCAAAACAGGCATCTGCCCATTCAAAAAAATGTCATGCAGCCGTTTTCTGTTCTTCAACTGGCTATCAATGGCCGCAAGCAAAAAGTCTACATTGAAAGGTTTAGGCACATACAAATCGGCACCCGACTGCATTCCTTCAATCTGACTGGACATTTCACTCTTTGCGGTAAGGAGGATGATTGGAATATGGCAAAGCTCCTTGTTCCCTTTGATCTGTCTGGTCAATTCAAAGCCATCCATCCTGGGCATTGAAACATCAGATATGACAATGTCAGGCAACTGTTGTTTGATGATCTTCAGCCCCGTTTCTCCATCATGGGCCGTGATGGTTTTGTAATAATCCTTTAAACAGCTTACCAGGAAATTATTCAATTGCGGATCATCTTCAACCACCGCGATGGTCTTCTCGTGATCACACTGAATATCAGCAACAATTGACGGCTCCTCTCCATTACAGACGGCTCTTTCTGCACTATGATCCCTATTACGCCCATCCATTCCGGATTCGGCAAAATCTTTTGGTTCAAAAACAGAACAATCCAATGGCAATATAAAAGCAAAAGTGGATCCCTCCTCCATCTTACTTTCCATTCGGATCAGCCCCTTGTGGCTTTCCACCAACAATTTTGTAAAATTCAGCCCAATGCCTGTTCCTGAATAGTCAGGGCGTCGTCTGCCCGCTGAATCCACCTGCTTGTAACGGTCAAAAATGGTACTCCACTCTTTTTCCTCGATCCCCGAACCTGTGTCTGTAACACTTATCTCAATGTTTTCGGCAGCAGGCACGCCTGGTTTTGCCCGATAGAGAGACAAAACCTGAGCCTTCGTTATCCTACGGATACCCACTTCAATCCTGCCCCCTTTTTCAGTGTGCTTAATTGCGTTGGAAAGCAGGTTGCTGAGGATCTTCTCCAATTTATCATGGTCGAAATGCATGGTAAAACAGCCATCCTCAAAAAAATCGATTCGAATCTCCTTCTCCCTGGCATACAGGCTGAAAAGTTCAAGGATCTTTCGGATCTCCTCATTGATTTTGCCATGCTCAAGCCACAATGTCAGGGTCTCGCTTTCAATCGTTTTAAAGGTGAGCAACTGATTGATCAATTTCAGCAAACGACCCACATTGAGGTCCAGACTCTGTGCATATTCCTTTACCTGAGGGTTCAGATTTTCCTGCCTCGAAAGCTGGGAGACCAACCCATATACCAGCGTCAGGGGGGTTCGCAACTCATGGGAAATATTGGTAAAAAACTTTTGTTTCATTCCGTTGATCTCTCGTTCCCTGAGGTGCTCAGCGTGTTCATTTTCCAGATTGTGCTTGTAAACCAATGTTTTAATCCTCAACCTGAAAATAAATAATGCGATGCCAGCCACAATGAGGATGTAGAATGCCCAGGCAGAATAAGAGAGCCAGGGTGCCGGTTTGACTTTGATCATCAACTCTGCCTCATTTTCAGAACTAACCCCGGCACCATTCACCGATCTCACCTTCAACAAATAATTACCCCGGGGAAGATTTGAATAGGAGACCCTGCGTTGTGTCCCAACATTGTTCCACTCCCGGTCAAATCCCTCCAAAAAATAGGCATATTTCATTTTCTCCGGGGAGAGGTAGTCAAAAGAGACAAAATCAATACTAAATGGCTGATCCTGATAAGCTAAGGTGATTTTACGGGTATGAGACAAACTCTCATTCAAAATCCCTTCCTTTTCTATGGGCGTAACCGCCAGATTCTGAATATAAAGATTCTCGAATACTACCCTGGGGGCCTCACTGCGATCCTGCAATATCTCAGCCGGATTAAAATAGGTCAAACCTGAATTACCCCCGAAATAGACAATTCCTTCCCCATCCTTGTAGGCCGCATTTCCATGAAACTGGTAATTGTTAACACCTTCATTGAAAAAATAGGTTTTAATGGTTTGGGTATCCTTGTTAAGTCTGGCCAACCCAAATGAGGTACTTAACCACAAATTATTGGAATCATCTTCCTCAATCCCAATCACATCACTGCTGGGAAGCCCCTCTTTAATATTGTAATTCCGCACTGTCGACCGCTCAAAATCAAATTCAAACAACCCATAATTGTAGGTACCTATCCAAACCTTTCCGGTTTTGTCCTTGAACGCCGTTACAGCAAATAACGATCCCGGATACTTTTGAACATCCGCCAGGTTGATGCGCCGGATCGACAAATCATGAATATTCATGGCAAACAAACCAACACCATAACTGATAAACAAAAGCTCATCCTCATTGAATCTAATAATCTTTGGAATGTTGTTCCCCGGACCTGTATGCTGACTCAAAAGATTTCCCTGAAGGTCAAATACCAGCAACCCCTTTACATCAGTCCCGACGTAAATCCTGCTATTAACTTCCAGAATGGTAACAGCGCCATTGTTTGGCTCCGGCAGGGATAGGGTCTTGAAAATTTTCTTTTGCGGGTCATAGATTTGCAATCCAAAATAGATCCCGATCCAGTATTTGTTTTCACTGTCTACAAAAATGGTCCTCAGGTTTGAATGGCCCAATTTGCTGTTGGAAATATTAAAATACTGTGAGGATTTGGTTTCCGGATTGTAACAGTAAAAACCATTTTCGCGGGTAGTGACAACCAAATTCCTCTCTTGGTCCTTGGTGATGGAGGTGATAAATTTCCCCTGTGTCAGCTTATTCAGTGAAATGTCGTAGTTGAAATTTTTGGCCTGCTTAAAGGAGACTTCCAACCCGGCATCAAATGTTCCCAACCAGACATTTCCCGACCTGTCGGTATGACAACACATGTAGTTATTTGAATGAATCTCTGAAAACCCATCGTTCTGGGTATGCCGACTCAATGTATTTCTGGATTTGTCAAAAATGAACAACCCTGCCTGCAGCGTACCAATCCAATAGATGGATGGCTCTTTTTCCAGAACAAAACGGATGTCGTAGCCTGAAAGCCCCGAAAGCAGCTTTGCGTATTCGGCAGACTCAATGAATTTTCTGCTTTTTAAATCCAATAATGAGATACCTGATTTCGTTCCAAACAGAATGGCCTCCTTTCCCAACAAAAACATCGTTCTTCCCGAATTGTAATTCGATAAAGATTTCCCTTCGGTTTTCCGGCAAATTTCCATTTTGTCTGTTCTGTTATCATAGAATGCCAATCCATTCCCATTGTCCAGACCACACCACAAAGTACCCTCTTTGTCAAACAACAGGCTACTTACCACAGGCCGTATGGCAAGATTATTCCCCAAAGCTTCCAGTTTTTCATTCCCTGGTTGAAATCTGTAAAGACCATTGAAAGTGGCCACATAAACATAGCCATCCCGCTCGGCAAAAGCATAAACATTGGAGCTTAACTCCGGGAAAATAGAGGTTAATCTCCCGGTTTTACCATCATAGCAATTCACCCCCTTAACTGTTCCAATGTACATCATCCCCCAGGAGGAGCAGAAAAGGGAGGTGACATGATTTGACATTAGGGAGGATGGATCATTGGAATCAAAATAGAACCGTTTGAACTCATACCCATTGTAACGACTGACGCCTCCCATCGTGGCCACCCAGATGTAACCCAATTGGTCCTGGGCTATGGAGGAGATATTCATATTGTTAAGTCCCTCCTTAAAGGCAATATTCCTCAATTGAAGCCGGGAACCTCCCATGGAAGGACTCCAGTACAAAAGAAGCAATGCCAGGAAAGGAAGTACCTTATTCATAATGGGAAAAAAGTTCTTATTATTAAATCACTTTGGATATACTGGGATTCTACCAGCGGGGAACACCGCAAAACCGGCTAAAACCGGGTGGAAATTAACAAATTTGCCGGATAGGATGACAGTTCAAAAAAGTTTGGTTTTGTGCTGGCTTTGGTGAAAAAAAAAGGAATACCCAAAGCAAGCGCAAAGATAAGCTTATAAAGCTACGTTACAAGTGCCAATGACTATTGGAAATATCAAAATAATTAGATATATTCGAAAGTTTTTTCTGTCTTGATTCCCTTAATAACCCTTTAAAAAACATTACATTATGAAAAGTATTTTGACCCTGCTCACTGTGCTTTTTGCCTTTACCGGTTTGTTTGCCCAAACAGACTGCACCGTTAAAATTGTCTATACAATTAACAAATCCAATCCGCCCAGCTATACCTTCAAAACAGATCCAAGGGCTGAAGGGGCCAAATACTATTGGAAATTCAGTGACAACACTGTTTCCGACTCACCGAATCCCACCCACGTTTTCACCAAAAGTGGAAGTTACTCGGTCATCGTAAAGGTAACCGGAACTGACAGCAAAATTTGTTATGGGGAGCTAAAGGCCGATTTCGATGGAGGAACTCCGGCTACCCAGGCTGTCATTCTATCTGGCAAGGGCAAGGTGAAGAAAACAGGAACGGATGCCTGTGGAGTCACCATTACCATGGACAATGGCAAGGTGCTGGTTCCTGTGGCTGAATCCGTGCAGTTCACCTACAAGGACGGGCAGTCTGTAGAAGTGGCTTACCAGCTGCTGGACAGGGCCTCTGGCTGTGCTTCCGGGGTGGCCGCCAAAATCACAAAAATTGCAGAGATAACCGTGGTGGTGCCCTGTACCGTAAAGATTGTCACGGTCAAGAACAACACCAACCCCATCACCTATACCTTCAAGACTGATCCTCAGACTGCCGGGGCAAAATATTACTGGAAATTCGGGGACAATACCACAGGGGATGGGGCGACACCAACCCATACCTTCGCAAAAGCAGGTTCCTATCCAATCGTTGTTCAGGTTACCGGAGCGGATGGCAAGATCTGTACAGGTGAACTAAAAGCTGAGTTTGCAGCTACTCCGGTTACCACTGTTACCACACTTTCCGGCAAGGGCAAGGTGAAGAAAACAGGAACGGATGCCTGTGGAGTCACCATTACCATGGACAATGGCAAGGTGCTGGTTCCTGTGGCTGAATCCGTGCAGTTCACCTACAAGGACGGGCAGTCTGTAGAAGTGGCTTACCAGCTGCTGGACAGGGCCTCTGGCTGTGCTTCCGGGGTGGCCGCCAAAATCACAAAAATTGCAGAGATAACCGTGGTGGTGCCCTGTACCGTAAAGATTGTCACGGTCAAGAACAACACCAACCCCATCACCTATACCTTCAAGACTGATCCTCAGACTGCCGGGGCAAAATATTACTGGAAATTCGGGGACAATACCACAGGGGATGGGGCGACACCAACCCATACCTTCGCAAAAGCAGGTTCCTATCCAATCGTTGTTCAGGTTACCGGAGCGGATGGCAAGATCTGTACAGGTGAACTGAAAGGAGAATTCATTGGAACTGCAACAGCTGTGGTTACCCAATACGCCAAAGGTAAAGTAACAAAGACAGGAACCGGTGAATGTGGCATCAATATCACGCTGGATGGTGGCAAAATCATTATCCCGGCTGCAGCTTCCATCCCGTTTGACTACAAACTGGATCAATATTATGAAATAGCCTATCAGCTCCCCGATGTACCTTCGGTATGCAGTTCGGGTTTGGCAGTCAAAATCCTCAAAACTTCGCCCATCAATACCACTGTCATTACCCCTAGCAATTGCAATGTCAAGATTATCAGTACAAAAAATTCCGAACCGGGTAGTTACACCTTCAAGGTGGATGGCACTCAAACCTACACAAAATACAATTGGAAATTCAGCGACAACACTATTTCTGATGCAGTTTCACCCAAACATACCTTTGCCAAGGGAGGTACCTACAAAGTTTACCTTCAGGTAACCGGTGCCGATGGAAAAATTTGCATTGGCGAGTTAAGTGCCCAATTCGATGGAGTTCCGGTGGCTGAACTTCCAAATTGCAAAGGTGCGTTCAGTCTTTTGCTGCTGGATCCCACCGAAAACCTCTGCAACGGAAGTGCAACGGTCAAACTGCTCGATGAAGCAAACCAGGAAATTCCCAATGTGAAGTACTTGTGGCCCGATGGAAGAACATCGAGCTCTGTAAAGGAACTTTGCCCTGGCAAATTGTACACTGTAAAAGCCACCGTTGAAGGAGTTTGCAAAAAAATCACCTCTTTCACACTGCTTGCCAAACCTGTCTGGCAGGCCTCCACACTCAATGGACAAAACAACTTTACCGTCATTGCGCCGTTGGAAGGGGTACAATACGAGTGGGATTTTGGCAATGGAATCACCAAAACAGGAACCTCGGTCAACTTCAATTTCCAGCAGGATGGCGTGTACGATGTGGTCCTGAAAGCTGTCAGCACCAATGGGACATCTGAATCACTGAAGCAGATCGTGGTGGCCAACAAGATGACCGATACCTCTGTCCTCCAGGAGATTGAATTAGGAGTCTATCCTAATCCGGCCAAAGAGATCCTCAGGGTAGACCTGAAAAATCCGGCAGAGGGTGTGATAACCCTGGAGATCAAGGATATCTCCGGCCACTCCGTCTACCTGGAAAAATTAACCAACGACGGTTCCAGTCATACCGATATCAACATCCAAAATTTGAAATCAGGGATTTATCTGCTCAGGGTAGTCAATGAAAAAGGGGTCATTGGGGAACGAAAATTCATCAAGGCCAACTAACTATATTGGCACAAGGATGACTTCCTGACCAATTCTGGCGGGTCTAGGCCTTCATGGTACACTTCGAAATTTGATTCTGAACTCCGCATCGCTTTGCATTTCATGGCAAACAGATGCGGAGTTTGATTTTGGGTTATCTCCCTACCCCCATGGCGTGGATATACCCTTTGTTCTCCGTACATTTTCGGAACCTGCAATTCTCCAGGAAATTGTTCATGATCTTCTGCACCAACTCCTGCCCGGGACGAGCCCTGCGAATTTCGTCAAAAGAATTCCGTGGGTTTTCGGTGAAGGCTACAATGATCTCCCAGTTTTCGGGTTTGGGAATGGTCACCATGGCACTCTGTTTGCCCATTTTCTTGTAGGGCCAGTAGTGGTAACCAATGTTGTTTTTTATCATCAAACGGGTCCAGGCTGCGATCCATTTGTCATTGTTTTCGCCAGTCTCTCCCATGTAAATAGGCAGGTTGACGGAATCGCGGAAATGGACAAAGTCCTGGATATTGGCCTGAAGGGTGTCACACCAGTAACGGTGACAAGTGTACATCAGCTTGCTGTCAAACTTCGAATCTTTAAATACCTTGAAATTTCCGTTCCATTGGGCACCGCCCAACAAAACGATGTGATTCTTGTCGACTTCTCGGATGGCCTTGACGGCCCTCTTGTAAAGTGGTTCAAGTGCTGCATTCAGCTTTGGAAGATCACTGCCAAAATAAGTGGCAATTGGTTCGTTCAGCAGATCATAACCGAGAATCAGCGGCTCATCCTTGTAATAGGCAGCAATTTTCTTCCAGATAGCGACAAAGTTCTCCTGGCTTTTCTCGCTGGTCATCAACCATGGATAGCCAAAGCTATCGTCGATGTTATCACCGGTTTGACCTCCGGGGGCATCGTGCATGTCAAGGATGACGTACAAGCCGGACTCCCTGCACCAGCTCAGCAGGCTGTCGATTCGCTGGAAACCATCCTGCTTCACTGTAAGCCCCATATAATCCTCATCTGTAAATAGTTTGTAGTGAAATGGTATCCGGATAGAGTTAACGCCAGTGCTTTTAATGAAGCGGATGTCTTCGCGGGTAACATAATTGTCCTTGAATTTCTGCCAGAACTCATCCGTAAAATCCGGTCCTGCCAACTCCCTGAAAGCCTTGTCGATCAACCTCGCTGAGCTGGTACTTTTAAAACCGAACATATAACCTTCCGGATTCAGCCAATTGCCCAGGTTGATGCCCTGGATGAAAAACTTCTTGCCATCTGGTGTCAAAAGATCAGGCCCGGAGATGGTAACAAATTTTGAGTTAATAACCTTTGGCCCCTTTTGCTGAAAAGCTGCAATTAGAAGGAAACTTACAACACCAAGGATGACAATTTTCACTGGGTTTTTCATATAAAAGGTACTTTTGGAAAGCGTAGCAATGTACAAAGTAATGCAAAAATATAAATCAATGTCGTTTAGTTAAGGATAATGATGCTTTTTAGCTTTGTGAAACCTTTGTGATTTTGTGTCTTAGTGGCGCTTTTTTCCTGCCACCAAGACACCAAGGCACAAAGGTTACACTAAGGATTTTCTTAACTAAACGACATTGAAATATAAATGTCTCATTTTTTTCTTTGCAATCCTTGCATGCTTTTCGCGATACCATTGGCAAGTAGGCGGGAAATTGGGACATGTTACTACGATATTATATGGTTCCTGGAACCTAAGTAATGCACAAATATAAATGTCGCATTTTTTTCTTTGCGATCCTTGCGTGCTTTGCGCGATACCATTGGCAAGTAGGCGGGAAATAGGTACATGTTACTACGATATTATATGGTTCCTGAAACCTAATATTGGATTCCCAAAAATCTTTTACCCCAAAATGTTTTGCCAATAAAAAAAATTCAACTTACTTTGTTCGTAATTTCACGAACTACGAATTATGCCAACAGAGATCATCTCCAAAGAACAGAAGAAGACAGCCCGCTACGCCAAGGCAATGGGTCACCCGATCCGGCTCTATGTGCTTGAGCTCCTTTCCAAACAGTCCTGCTGCTACAGCGGCGATCTTTCGGAAGTGTTGCCAATTGTGAAATCAACCTTGTCGCAGCATCTGAAGGAGTTGAAAGATGCCGGTTTGATTCAGGGAGAGATAGAAGCACCGCGCATCAAATATTGCCTGAACAAGGAAAACTGGAAAGAGGCCCAGGAGCTGTTTACCCGCTTCTTCCAGCATCCCGTAAAGCTTACTGATTGCAAAATAGACAAATAAAGCATTTTAACATCATGGTAATTAAAATTTTGGGAACAGGTTGCCCCAAGTGCAAGACACTGGAAAAAATGACCCGTGAGGTTGTGGAGCAAAATGGCATCGATGCCACCATTGTCAAAGTGGAAGATATCATGGAAATCATGAAATATGGCATAATGACCACACCTGCCATGGTGGTGGACGAAAAGGTAGTCCTGAAAGGACGTGTTCCCTCCCCAGATGAGATTAAAAATATATTGATACAATAAATCATCAACCATGAAAAAAATTACCCGTCTAAGCTTTGTCTTGTTATTGATTTCCAGCAGCTTACTGTGCAGTGCCCAGACAACTCCAAAGTCCTCGGCGACTGCCGGATCCGTTTTGATCGAGGCCTACTATTTCCACAATGCGGCACGCTGTGTGACCTGCAAGGCGGTTGAATCGGAGGCAAAAGCAGATCTGGAAAACCTTTACGGCAAACAGGTTAGCTTCAAGGCACTGAATCTGGAAGATGAATCAACGAAAGCGATCGCAGAAAAACTGCAGGTTTCAGGTCAGACCTTGCTGGTCGTAAAAGGGGATAAAAAACTGAACCTGACCAACGAAGGTTTTATGTATGCCCGCACCAACCCGGCCAAGTTCAAACAGATCATCAAGGAGAAGGTAGACAAACTTTAATACGGCCGGTCCATGGAGTTTCTCACCAATCTACTGGAAAACAGCACAATGCCTTGGTTGTCAGCCTTGGTACTGGGGTTGATGACGGCCATCAGTCCCTGTCCGCTGGCCACCAACATCACGGCAGTGGGTTTTATCGGCAAGGAGCTGGAGAACCGCAACAGGGTTTTCATCAATGGATTGCTCTACACCCTGGGGCGGGCCATCTCCTACTCCACCATTGCGCTGGTGATCTATTTCGGCGCCGACCAGTTTAAATTTTCGGGATTCTTTCAGTTGTACGGTGAAAAAGTGCTGGGTCCATTGTTGATAGTGATCGGTCTTTTTATGCTGGATCTGATCAAAATAAAATTCCCTGGACTGAGCCGGCTGACTTCCAAAATGGAAAACAAATCCAGGTTTGGCTATTTTGACTCCATTTTACTAGGGATGATTTTTGCCCTGGCCTTCTGTCCCTACAGCGGGGTGCTCTATTTTGGCATGCTGATCCCCATGACCATCACCAGCGCTTCCGGTCTCTGGCTGCCTTTTGTATTTGCCATTGCCACCGGGATTCCGGTAGTGATCTTCTCCTGGATCCTGGCCTTCTCGGTAGGTTCTATCGGAGGAATCTACAACAAGGTGAAGAATTTTGAAAGCTGGTTTAGGAAAGTGGTAGCCCTCCTCTTCGTAGCAGTAGGGATCTATTACATTTTCAGGGTTTACGGCTAATTTTTTTGTACCAAATGTTCGGTATTTAACGAATTGATAAGCTTCATAAAATGGATAAGAAATTGTGGATTCCGGTTCTCCTGCTACCCTTGTGGTACCTGGTCTACCACAACCTGCAACCAATGACAGACTGGTTCATTGACAATGTACTTGGATTGTCAAAGGGTGCCCATCTCACGGAGGCACTGCGTTTCTTCGTTTTCGAGTTTCCAAAAGTGATGCTTTTGCTCACCCTGATTATATTCCTGGTGGGAATTGTCCGCACCTTTTTTACCCCTGAACGTACCCGGAAGGCCCTCGAAGGTAAAAAAACCTTTACCGGCAATGTGATGGCGGCAACCCTGGGGATCGTCACCCCATTTTGCTCCTGCTCTGCCATCCCCCTCTTTTTGGGATTTGTTGAATCAGGAGTTCCGCTTGGCGTTACTTTTTCCTTCCTGATTGCTGCACCCATGATCAATGAAGTGGCCATCGTGCTCCTCTATGGGATGTTTGGCTGGAAAGTTGCTGTTATTTATGTGGGCACAGGACTTGCCATTGCCATTTTTGCAGGTTGGATCATTGGGTTGTTAAAACTGGAAAAGTGGGTTGAGCCCTGGGTTTATCAAGCCCAAATGGGTGGTAGTGGCATGGAAGAGGAGAGGTTGACCGTCGTCAGCCGGATTCATTCCGGATATGAGGCGGTAAAAGAGATTGTCAGCAAGGTGTGGTTGTATGTGGCAATGGGAATCCTCGTTGGCGCAGGAGCCCATGGTTATGTGCCGGAAGAGTTTATGGCCTCCCTGATGGGGAAATCGGCGTGGTATTCGATTCCGCTTTCTGTCCTGATAGGAATTCCGCTCTATTCCAATGCTGCCGGGATTGTCCCGATTGTTTCGGTCCTCATCGAAAAGGGGGCCTCCCTGGGAACAGCGCTGGCCTTTATGATGTCGGTGATCGGACTCTCACTTCCCGAGATGGTGATCCTGAGAAAAGTATTGAAACTGCCGCTGATCTTCACATTTGTTGGAATAGTAGGCTCCGGAATCATGATCGTTGGCTATTTGTTTAACTATATCTTCTAAAAATGCAAACTACAGAAACACCCACACTACAAGACTTCCACATCGAAGGGGTCAGGCATGTCGTTCCAAAAGAGGCTTATGAGGCCATTGAAAAAGGGAGAGCGGTATTGCTGGATGTCAGGGAAT
>CAZVTL010000075.1:0-3507 GCA_964630075.1 uncultured Tangfeifania sp. | reverse complement strand
ACGAAGTGAAATTGGAAAGCATTCCCCTGGATCGGGTCATTAACCATCCCATGTCGGTGATAGCTGACCGATTACCCTACATCTCAAAAGACCAAAACATTGTCGTGATCTGCCAGGCTGGCGTACGAAGTGTAAAGGTGGTCAATTTTTTGAACAGAAACGGATACCCCAATGTGGCCAATCTGGAAGGTGGGATCACCTTGTGGAAAGAACTGGGATTGCCCATTGAAACCAAAATAGCTGCCGGAGGATGTGGGTGCCAGACAGGTATACCCAAAAGACCGGGATTTACCATGTATAAACCATTACAACCATGAGAATTCTAATACTCTGTACCGGAAATAGTTGCCGAAGTCAGATGGCGCATGGCTTCTTACAATCGTTTGATCCGAATATTACAGTTTGTTCAGCCGGAACCGAGGCATCAGGGAAACTGAACCTAAAAGCTGTTGCCGCCATGCAGGAGATCGGCATCGACATCAGTCACCATACCTCCGATTCTGTTGATCTATACCTTGACCAGGAATGGGACTACGTAATCACCGTGTGCGGTGGTGCCAACGAAAACTGTCCGGCATTCCTGGGCAAGGTCAAACACCGTTTGCATATGGGCTTCGACGATCCGTCCCATGTGATTGGAACCGATGAATTTATACGGAGCGAGTTTATTCGTGTCCGGGACGAGATCAAAGATGGGTTTTGGAAGTTTTACAATGAGACAATTCGACGATTCGACAATGAGACAATTCGACAATGAGACAATTCGACAATTATAAAAAACCCATAAAACTCAAGTTATGAAGGATGAATTTAAGGAGAATGTAATTATCAATCTCACATTTGAATTTGCGTTGAAGATTATTGATTTCTGTGATGATCTGGATGGACTAAGAAAATTTGCCCTTTCAAATCAACTTTTTAAGTCTGGAACATCGATTGGTGCCAATGCCAGGGAAGCACAAAATGCAGAAAGTAAAGCTGATTTCATACACAAATTCAAGATTTCAGCCAAAGAAGTTGATGAAACCGAATATTGGCTGTTGCTATGCAAACACTCAAAGAAATTGCCTGATTCAACACATTTGCTTACAGAATTAGAACCAATCAAAAAAATCATTTCAAAAATAATAGGAACCTCAAAACGCACCAATTAATTAGACAATTTACCAATTCGACAATGAGTTAATTCGACAATGTGACAATTAGATAATTCGACAATGATGGTTATTAATTCATTCCCAATTGTATCATACCTAGAACTGTTTAATTAAAACATTATCAAATAGTTGAAACATCACAATATCGAATTAACTCATTGTCGAATCATCACATTATCGAATTAACTCATTGCCGAATTATCACATTGTCAAATTATCACATTGCCGAATTATCACATTGTCGAATTATCACATTGTCGAATCGTCACATTGTCGAATTATCACATTGTCGAATTAACTCATTAATACCATGAAAGCTGAAGATCTAAAATTAGTTGTACAGGAAAAATATGGCCAGATAGCCAAACAAAGCTCCCTTGTGTCGCAGGTTTCCTGCTGCGGTACAAGCGGATGTTGCGGTGAACTTGACATCAAAATGATCGGCGATGAATATCATAACATCGAAGGACACCACCAGGATGCCGATTTAGGCCTGGGCTGCGGCATCCCGACACAGTTTGCATCGATCAAAACTGGTGATCATGTGTTGGATCTTGGAAGTGGTGCCGGCAACGATTGCTTCGTAGCCAGGGCCATTGTAGGTGAAACTGGCAAGGTAACCGGATTGGACTTTACCGAATCCATGGTATCAAGAGCCATCGACAACAATAAGAAGCTTGGTTTCACCAATGTTGAATTTATCATGGGAGATATTGAAGAGATGCCATTCCCTGACAATCAATATGATGTAATAGTATCCAATTGCGTCCTTAATTTGGTTCCCGATAAAAACAGGGCATTCACCGAAATGATGCGTGTATTAAAACCCGGGGGCCATTTCTGTGTCTCAGACGTGGTAATCAAAGGCAAACTGCCCGATAAATTGCAAAAAGATGCTGAAATGTACGCAGGCTGTGTTGCAGGTGCCATTGAAATGGAGGAATACCTTGGCATCATAGCGAAAAATGGCTTTGTGGACACAACTGTTCACAAACAAAAAGCCATCTCCATACCAGAAGACTTGCTGGCAAACTACCTCACCCCGGAAGAAATTGCACGTTTTCAGAATCGGGAGAACGGGATCTTCAGCATCACTGTTTCAGGCTATAAACAAAGCTAATTCGACAATTACTTAATTCGACAATTCGACAATTTAGGATCTGCAATTGTCGAATTGTCGAATCATCACATTGTGAAATTTAAAGTTTATCCCATGAAAAAGCGACTCAAATTTCTCGACAGGTACTTGACGTTATGGATCTTTCTGGCCATGTTTATCGGCGTATTTGCCGGTTGGGCCGTTCCGGGTGTAGCCCAATTCTGGAACAGCCTATCGTCGGGCACTACCAATATTCCCATTGCCATTGGCTTGATCGTTATGATGTATCCGCCTTTGGCCAAAGTAAAGTACGAAGAATTGGGAGATGTATTCCGAAATACCAGGATTCTGATGCTTTCCCTGTTTCAGAACTGGGTGCTGGGACCTCTCTTGATGTTCGCATTGGCCATTGCATTTTTTAAACTTTTCCCCGGCGAAAACAATGCCAACCTTCCCTACATGTATGGAATTATCCTGATAGGGCTAGCCCGTTGCATTGCCATGGTGATTGTCTGGAATGATCTGGCCAAAGGTGACAGACAATATGCTGCCGGATTGGTGGCCTTCAATGCTGTTTTCCAGGTACTACTTTTTTCAGCTTATGCCTATCTTTTTATCGCCATCTTACCAGGATGGTTCGGTATTCCGGTCAACGAAACAGTATCCAGGATTACGATGGGAGCTATCGCCCAAAGTGTATTTATTTACCTCGGAATTCCCATGATTGCAGGATTTTTGACACGGTTTATCCTAACTCGTGTGAAGAGCAAGGCCTGGTACGAAACCAAATTCGTACCCAAAATCAGTCCGTTAACCCTTATCGCACTGCTGTTCACAATTGTGGTAATGTTCTCCCTGAAAGGGGAATACATCGTGAAAATTCCAATGGATGTAGTGCTGATAGCAATTCCCCTTTTGATATATTTTGTCATCATGTTTGTTGGTTCCTTCTTCCTGAGCAAAAAAATTGGAGCCAATTACGAGCAGTCAACAACTTTGGCATTTACCGCTGCCAGCAACAACTTTGAGTTGGCCATCGCCGTGGCCATAGCCATCTTCGGCATTAACTCGGGAGAAGCATTTGCCGGGGTCATTGGTCCTTTGGTTGAAGTTCCGGTAATGGTGGGATTGGTAAATGTTGCCACCTATTACAAAAAGAAATATTTCGCTTAGTCAAAGAGGTATAAAATTCGCAAAAAAATGCCAGGATTTCCGACAACCAGTTTCAGACGGCGAAAGCTGGAATTGGGT